>CAKOQM010000014.1 GCA_934101275.1 uncultured Bacilli bacterium | reverse complement strand
ATCGTTTTCTTTGTTGCTTTCACAACATGTTTTACATTCTACACTATTTCGAATGTAAATGCAAGTGTAAATTTGAAGTTTTTTTAAAAGTTTTTTTGACATCTTTTAAAACCTCATATTTTCTTGCTTTTTTGCGCCTTTTTTCAAGGTACGTTTTACATTCTACATTATTTGTAATGTAAATGCAAGCGTTTTTTTAGGCTTTTTTGATTTTTTTACAAATTTCAATTTTTAGCCCGTTTTCTTTCCAAGACACGACTTAGATTCTACCCTATTTTATACGAGAATGCAAGCGTTTTTAGAACTTTTTGGGCCGTTTTTTCATTCTTTTTCACTTTCTTTTATTTTTAAGAACTTTTGATAAAAATTGAGAACAATTTCCTTTTGAAAAGGATAGGCATTTTTCTTCTTTAATTCGATTAATTCTGATAAAGAA
Organism: uncultured Bacilli bacterium; assembly: GCA_934101275.1. Taxonomy (GTDB): domain Bacteria; phylum Bacillota_I; class Bacilli_A; order RF39; family UBA660; genus Ventrenecus. The sequence goes on along the minus strand of CAKOQM010000014.1, from coordinate 29,248 downwards.
CTTTCCACAATTTTGTTCAAATCTTTACTATATTTCATAAGATAACGATGATATTTGTATTCGTTACGATCTAAAACGCGAAAGCCCCCATCAGGAAACACCCGTAAATCTAAATCATAGTCAATATATTTAATGGTTTTGCCATCAATAATATAGGGGGTAGCGATATTACAATAATAAAATAAGCCATTTTTCTTTAGTTGCCCAATGATATTAAACCATTTATGTTTATAGAAAAATAAAACAGCTGGTTCACCGGTACAATGACTTTCGCCATTATGTTCGATAAGTTTGGTTCGGTCATTGGCAACGACAAGCATTTCATCCGTGACACAAACAACGGTGGCCTCTTCACTCGTTTGGTCTAAAAAGCCATTATGTTTAAAACATTCTATCTTAAGTTTGTCTCCTATTTTAATTTTTTCCATAATTACTCCGTCTCCAAAACTATTATACCTAACTTTTATTTTTTTATAAAGAAAAAAGAACTTAACTCATAAGTTCTAAAGCTTTATTTAATTGACTATCGGTATAGGTACCATCTTCATTTTGGGTAATGTTTTCTTCATAATCAGGCGCAAGACCAAACCCATCTATACATTCTCCTGTAGGCGTAAGCCATCTTGCTGAAGTATATTTGACCATACTACCATCTTCTAATTGTTTGGTTTGTTGTACTTTTCCTTTTCCATAAGAAATTTTACCAACTAACTTAGCCCCATAACTTTCTTTTAAAGCCGCGGCTAAAACCTCGCTTGCCGAAGCTGTATTTTCATTAATTAAAATGGTAACAGAATACGTTCTTTTCTCATCGGTTTCATCTTTGTAAACCGTAGTCCCTTCTTTACCTTCTAAACTATAAATGGTTTTACCTTTTTCTAAAAACATACTAGCAATCTCAGTGGCTCCTTTTAAATAGCCTCCTGTATTTTCACGCACATCAATAATAAGACTATCTATTCCTTTACTTTCTAAATCCGTCAAACTTTTCTTAAATTCTTCCCCCACTTTTTCGGTAAAAGCATCAATAAAGATATAACCTATTTTCTTATCATTTTGTTCATATATATGAGTTGTTAAAGGGGTATTAATAATTTCTGGTACCACTTTAAAAGTGAATTCTTCACCAGCACGAGAAATCGTCAAGGTATTTTCTTTGGTTTTATCAATTAAGTTGGCCACTTCTACTTGACTTTTATCTTCCGTAGATGTACCATTCACGCTTAAAATTTTATCCTTTTCCTTTAAACCGGCACGAGAAGCTGGTGTATCTTCGTATACTTTAACGACTTCATTACCATTTGTAATAGAAATACCAATACCTTTAAATGTACCACTTAATTTACTCGATAAACTATTTGTTTCACTTTGGTTTAAATACGTTGAATAATCTTCACCTAAATATTTCAACATAGCCGCAATCGCCGCATCAATCATCTTTGTTTTATCAATATCTTCATAGTAATTTTCATCTAAACTATTATAAACTTTCAAAAATTCTTTTAATGCACTATCATCATTTAAACTAGCCGAACCCAAAACAAGCTTACTATTATTATAAATGATAAGTCCTGTTGTGATACTTGTTATAATAGAAGTCACGATAATAATAAGTGCTACACTTTTTAAACTAAAACCTTTTTTAGCTTTCATTTTTATCACCTTACTCTTAATCATGGTATCATAATTTTAAGCAAAAGAAAAGAGACTAAAAATTTGGCCTCTAACTCACTTTTAACTTACTAGCAATTTTGTCTATACCTTCAATGTACTCTGTTATTTTACCCTTTTTAATATGAAGCAAGGTACCATCTTTCATTTTTAAATCACTAATTTTTTTAGCATTAGGATTGGAACCTTCGGTAACATAATAATCTTTATTAAAGGCACTATTTAATTTTAAATAATAAATCTTAATAGGATTTTTTTGATTACCTGTATAGTAATTACCATAGGTAACATAACTATTGGCATCTACGCCATCGGTATCATACGCTAAGACATAGTACTCGCTTTCAGGATTATTTAAGATAGTTCCCACAATGGCACTCGTTGTACTCACTTCACCTGTTTGATATTCATAATCACTTGCTTCCTCTTTTAAGAAAAAAGAACTCAACACAAAAGCAAGAATGATAATTATAATGACGAGTAATAGAATAAGAAAAAATTTTTTCATTTCTTCGGTTTCTTCCGTTTTATATTTCAATGTTTGCTTTTTCATACCATCACCTATCAATCATTATACATAATAAAGAAGCGAAAAGCAACGATACTTTTCGCGAAAATTATTTTTCTTTACTTACTGTTGTGTTGTTATTTCCAATACTTTTTCCTATAGAAAGAAGTTCACTTGCTGATAAATCACTACCAACTAAGTAGTAACTCATATCCCCGATAGTCCAAGTAAGACTATTATTTCCTAAAGCCCCAATGGTGCTACTAACAACAAGAGGTTCGCCATAAACAGGAATAATTTCAAATTCATTTGCCGCACTTGCTTTTTCTTCGATAAGAACAAAGTTTTTATCACCGGCGAATGTTAAAATAATTCTATCCCCCTCATCGGTTTTTACTTTATCACTTTTTGATAAGTAAGTATTAGAAGGTACATATAAAGGATAAAGAATATCATTTATAGAACCTGTTGTTTTAGAGTCACATTCTTCCTTACTCTTATCGCAGTTTTCTTCTTCTTTTGTATTATCATCGGTTGACTCTTTAATATAGTCTTCTAATTTAAAGTGTGTTTCTTTTAAACCCGCTTTATAATCGATTGAAGAAAATGTCACTTTCATTTTCAATTTATCTTGCTCATCATAAACTTCATTTTTCTTAATATTCCCCTCTTTATCTAATGTTGTTTTTTGATATTTAAGCTCAGGATTATTCGGATAATTAACGGTCGATTTAACGATAAAGTTATTATTTTCTTCCGTGACACTTTTATTTGTATCATTTTTCATATCTTTAGCAATTGAACTTAATAAATAAGCTTGACTGGAATTATTTGGCCAATCACTTTGGAATTTAAAGCTTTTATTTAAAGAAGGCGTAATGACATAAACCGCGTCACTGTTTCTTAAAATAATTTGTTCATGGTTGTTCGTTTGGTTTACCATAATTGCTTTATAAAAGTTATCTTGAAGGTAATTTACTTCTAAACTGTAAGTGAAGGTTTCCTCATCCGCATAAATTTCCATGTTGCCTTTTAACACATAACTTTTCGTATCACTTACTTTTTTAGAAAAGTTATCGACCACTGTATCGGCACTTTCTTTTTGACACCCACATAAAAGGGTAAAACAAAGAAGTGTTAAAGTGAGTATTTTTTTCATTTCCACCACATTCCTTTTCTAGTCTATCTTATGGATGGCTCTTAAAATTTATGAATAATAATTTTAAGTTTGTTCATAATAGCTAATGAAAGTAGGTGGATACATGGAAGTTTTATATAAAATTTGTTTGACTTTTGCCATTATTGGAGCCATAAACTGGGGACTCATCGGTTTATTTGACTTCAACCTTGTCACAACACTTTTTGAAACTGGTTCAATGCTTGTCAAAATTATTTATACTCTTGTTGGTATCAGTGGTCTAGTAAGCATCGGTATTTTGTTTCATCATATTGATGACCATCCTTTTGAAAAATAAAAATGACTCGCTCGTAGTCATTTTTATTTATACATTTTAAGAAGCACTAATAACAACGCTTACTTTATTAGATACCACAAATTTTACTCTGGAATCAGTATTTTCAAGTTTTACTTCAACCTCATACGTTCCTACTGTATAATTTGTTAAATCAATATAAGCCGAAATGTTGGTTTCACTGATAGAATCAATCACAGATTGAACACCTTTGACTTGAATAGAAATTGGGTCATTATTCGTACGGTTAACCGTTAAACCACTACTTAAGTTATTGGCTTTGATATTGGTAATGTCAATTGTTTTTTGCTTTTCATCACCAAAAGTAACCACAATTTTAACATCATTTTCACTGATAGAACGAACACCACTTGGTTTTTTAATATCGGCAATTCTTGTTAGGGCTCCACCGGTTCCAGCCCCATTGACATCAATAACAACAGGTACACTTTCAATTTTATCAATTTCCTCTTTTTCACCATATATATCAACTGTATAGTTTGTTTTACCATTCATGGTAATCGAAGAAATAGCTTTACCAGCCACTAGGTCACCTGTCGTTGTCACCACAATTGGCACTGTTTTTTTAGAAGTACTAAAGGAAATACTTGCCCCAAGAGTTCCAGGAACAATTTCCACATTATCAAGACGATTTCCAGCACTATCATAAGCAGCTAAAGGAATATTATCAATTTCATACGTAATCGCTTCCGTAAACTTCGAATTACTTAAATCAATTAAAGCCTTAACCGTAGCAATTTTATCAAGAGCATCTTGAGCCCCTTTGACAACAACTGTATTTTGATCTAATGTCACACTAGAAATAGAGAATTTTTCGTTTAGTTTATCCTCATTCATAAGTTCATAAGAAACACTTTTTTCTTCGCTCACTTTATTTTTAATAATAACGGTAACATAAGCCGGATCTAATTTATAATTAATATTATCGACGGTTTGTGTATACGTTAATGGCACTTTTCTTGGTGTATCACTCGCTTCATAATTGGATAAATCAAGTCTTACTTGATGGTCTCCTAGTTGTTTAGCTAAGTATAAAGAGCTTTTACGGCCCGTTAAGATAATATCGGCACTATCAACCAAACCTTCAACCACATATTTTTCTTTATTATAAATAACGGTAACGGGTTCATTTGATAATATCTCAGCTTCTGTTTCCACTAAAGTAATTACCTGCGAATCCACTAAGAAGAAAAAGGTAACCGCTAAAATAAGAGAAAAATAAACTAAAACTAAAGGACGATTTAAAAACTTTTCAATATGTAAAGGATTATTTTTTAACTTTTCAGAAAAGAAATATATGATACGACTGACAGGCGTTACTAAACCTTTATCAATCATTGAATAACATTTTTTAAAAAACTTTTTTATCTTATTCATTTACATCATCCCCTTCCTCTTTTTGAGCATCTCCATCATAGAATATTTCTGTTTTTGGTTTTAATTCATCCATTAACATCATTCTAAAATCGTCAAGGGTTAAATTATAATGAAGTTCCCCATCACAAGCGATACTAATACGACCTGTTTCTTCCGATACTACAAGGGCAATAGCGTCGTATTCTTCAGCGACTCCTAAAGCAGCACGGTGTCTGGTACCTAGCTTTTTACTGACACTTGGATTCATACTTGTTTTAAAAACCGCACCTGCACAGGTAATTTTATCGCCTTGAATAATCACACCACCATCATGCAAAGGACTATTTGGATAAAATAAGTTACTTAATAATTCACTTGAAATATCTGCATAAATTTTCGTAGCTTGATTAATATATTCTTGTAAAGAAACATCTTTTTCAATAACAATTAAAGCCCCGATGCGATTTCTCTTTAAATATTCAACAGATTTCATAACTTCGCCAATCATTTTTTCCCGTTCATCACCGGTTAAAACTTTATGACGTCCCAGAAGTTGCGTTCTTCCAATACTTTCTAACATATTTCTTATTTCCGGTTGGAAAACCACAATAAGAGCAAGAGGCCCCCATTCCACGACATATTCAAGTAAAAGACCTACTGTATAAAGGTTAAGAATCTTACTTAAAATTTCAATACAAATAAGAAGTAAAACGCCTTTCACAATTAAAATCATTTTTACATTATTTCGGATATTTTTTAAAATAAAGTAAAAGAGTAACCAAACAATACAGATATCCAGTATTTTGGTAAATAAAGACCAAACTGATAATAATGTCATCTATAATACACATCCTATTCTAAAGTCAATTATAGCAAAATTTTTAGGTATATTCCACTTTTTTATTTACGACTCATTTTTTTTGTGATTTTCAACCATCTTTTTCATTTTAATAAAATGATGATTAATACCACTTTTACCTATTTTATAATCCGTTTCTAAGCTTATAATTTCACTAAGTTCTTGATAAGAGCTCTCAGGATATTTTAAACGGTACCGAATAATTTCTTTGGTTTTATCATCTAATAAATCCATTAAATCATGTTCTTTTAAATAGGCAATATCTTCTAGTTGTCGCATCCCAGTTAAAGTTGTTTTTTCTTGATTGGCAATTTCACAATTATTTAAACGATTTACCATGTTTTTGTGATCACGATAAATTCTAATATCTTCAAAAGAAAACAAAGTATTAAAAGCTTTAAACATCCGAATCATATCACTAATTTCTTCGGCACTTTTTAAATAAACCATATATTTATTATTTCTTTCTAAAACTTTACCATCAAATTTCATCTCTAAAAGTAATTTATTTAAAAAATTAGCATCCTCTAAAGTATTTAAAACAAATTCTAAATGATAACCACTCGTACTTGGGTCACTTATAGAACCTGTAACAAGAAAAGCTCCTCTTACAAAAGAAACCATTTCTTCGGGTGTATCAAAATCACTTCGCGAAGATTTTTTATTAATATTTAAACGACTTAAAATCGTTTCCATGTTGTTTTTAAGTTCTAAAATATAAATTTGTTTGGCTCTTAGTCTTTTTTGGTTACGAACAATAATATGAGGCGTGATATTAAAAATACTTTTAATATCCTTAAATACTCGTCTAGCAACACATCCATTTTCAAAAGTAATCGTAATTTTATTTGTTATATGAGCATCATATCTTAAAATAGCCGAAAGTTCACTACGCATCTCTAAAGAATTTATCTCTTCCTGGCATATTTCTTCTTTTAGTTTTGTTGAAAAAGTCATCTTTTCACCACCAGAACTCATTATAAAGAAAAACAGTTCTAAATGCAAGAACCGTTTTTACTCTTCTTTAGTAATCATAATATAAATGAAATTACCATCATCAAAATCTAAATGAATTTCTTTTACGCTGGTATCCTCGATAAAATATGTTATTTTAAAATTCAAGTCATCTTGTAATATATAGCTATAAGCTCCAAAAGTTGGCAAAAGTGTTTTGATAATAATATCATTTTTTTCTAAAAGAGAAGGCTTATAAACACATTCACTTTCTTGACAACTTATTGTTTTAGAAGATAGATATTCCGCTAAAGAATATAGTAAAGCCGTACTATCTTCTTTTTCATCGGTAATATCTAATTTTTGACTATGAAGCACTTTTTCTTCATAATAAATATTCAAAGAAACTTCCAAAGGATTTTTATTAAAGATGTACTCAAATGTTCCTGACTGATCTTTATTATCACTTTTCTCCAAAGTCATGTAATAGCTATTTTGTTCTTCTGTTCTTTTTATTTTGGCCTGTGATTTTATGTTTCCTTCAGGAAAGTTACCGGTTATAGACAATTCATAGCTGTCAAGTTGTTGTAATCTGTTTTTCATTATTAAAAGATTATCTTCTTTTTGACAATTAAAGAAAAAGCCCAATCCACCTATTATCAAAAGACAGAAAATGATACTTATTATATATATTAAACTTTTTTTCTTCATATCTATTTCCTTTTCTATGGCATTCTTGTTTCTACTTCTGTATAAGAATTTGCTGTCACAGGAGTACTAGACCAACTACTCCACTGTGTATAACACTTATTATTTAACAAAGTATAATTATTTGGACAAGTACTTTCCTTATTTATGCACGTATAATATCCTACTTGAACAAAAGCGTCTTTTTTTGTACCGTAATCCGTATACTTTGAACAATTGGCATAGCCATAATCTTGAATACCCTTTTTCAAATAATTTGTTTTATAACCACTTACATTACTTGTACCTAAATAATAAAGATCGCCTTTAGTACAACTTGGACATTCTACAACGCCTGGTTTTGCTGATATACATTCTTTTTCCATTTCCCAAGAAACACAAATTCCATAAACGTAATTAGTACATTTTTTTCCTGGTACATCATAGCATCCAGCATAGCACATATCAGCTGGGTAACCATAAATATATGCTGAACCATATGAATAACCGGCTAAACATGCATGCTTATTTTCTTTAGCTAACGGAGTATAAGAAACCTCTGCTGTAGTCGGTGATTTAACATAACGATAACGGTATTCCATACAACTCTTTGCGTCACATGATTTAGATTCTGATTTTGTTTGACAGGCACTTCCAAGATAAGCATCTTTATTTCTATAGTTTATGGTGTAATTAGCATTACCACAAGAAGGACAAGTATTTTTGGTGCTAGAAACCTCTTCCCAAGCCGTTGTTTTAGAACAAGTTTTATAAAGGGTATAATTTTGAGAACTTGACGCTAAATTTCCAGCTTTATCCATTACCGTTATATAAATTGTTTTGGCCGAACCATCATAATTACCGTCAAAAGACCAATTTTTTGTTGTCACAAAATTTTCAAATGTACAATTTTGTAAGTAACCAACCGAAGAAATACACATTTGTAAATTTTCTGTTCCTTCATCATCGTTTGCATTTATCGTAAGTTTGGCATTTTTGGAGTTATAACCATTCTCTGTACTTTTAATGTTAAACGAAAGTTGAGGTTTTGTGAAATCAACATTCGATACATCAATTTTGTTTTCATCAAAATTATCATTCACATTACCCACTTTATCTTTAATGCATAGATAGTACGTTCCATTATTTAAATATTCTGTTTGTTGTTCCCCCGTTACGGATTTATAATTTTCGCAAGTTTTATTAGAAGATAGGCTATAAGAATCGACACCACTTCCATTATAATCCGTTAAAAGAAAACTGACTTTTCTTAAATTACTTGTAACAATGTCATTATCTAATATAAGGCTATTGGCAACAAGACTTGGTTTTTGATTATCAATAGCTAAAAGCACATCATACGTTCTTGATATCTCAACCGTATCATAGGAAAAAACAACATTTAAATGTACTGTTATATTTTTAACATTTTCTGCTGTAATAGTATAAGCATTACAGTTATCTATGTTTGTACTATCGCATAAAATTTCTTCTTCGCCATACCACTTTAAAGATAGAATTTTATCTTTAAAACTTTCATACCCTTCTTTAAACTCATAGGAAATCGTATCAACTTTTGATGAATGCCAAGAAGAAGGAGAAGAAACCACTTCATTTTTATCATTTTTTACAACTAATTTTAATATACCAAATCGGTTATTAATTTCATCATCGGTTAAACATTCATCACTTACAATATAGCTTGATTGATCAGGATTAATCTCAACAATATCACAATTCATTTTTCTTTTATCACGAGGATCTAATATTTGTCCCATTTCATTATCAGAAGACAAAAGACCTTCTTCAACTAAAGTATTTACCGAAAAGGCAAAGTTATTTGTATTTTCTGAATAAACATCACCTTTAGCTAAAATCTCCTTTACTTTTGCATTATACATAGATTCTTTTATTTTTTGATTTATAAGTGTATAACTTGGAATGACAATCAATAAAATAATTCCCATTATCCCAATTACCATTAAAAGTTCTATTAACGTAAATCCTTTTTTCATAAATACAATTTCCTTCTTTTAAATGACAAATATTTGAACATAAACTATACCATCAATACTTTTTCTAAAATCTTTAACCACATTATTTAATCCAACTGATTCTCTATCCGCATCTCTTACAATAAAAAGCAAAATTCCATCACTTGAATTGGTAAAGTAAGAAACAGATTTAAGGCGACTTTTAAAGTTATTATATTCAACTTTTTCTTTAACTTCTATATTCGTACTTTCTATTTTTTCATAAACCTTTGGTTATATAACACCTTCATTTACCATTAGTTATTATACATTAATTTTTATCAATATATATCAAACCATCCAAAATTAAATTTTCATATAAAGCCGGACTTTTTACAAATTGTAGTCAAAAAATCCACCTCTAACCGGACTTTTTAATTTTTGTTAATAGTACTATAAAGATGTATGAAAAGAAAAAGTAGGCAAAATGATATGTTTACCAATACCATTACGTTTAGTAAGTTCCTCTTCACTTAAACAAACATCATTTTCAATAAGTCTTGTTTGATATTCTTTATTTTCATAAATCACTTCTAAGATATCACAATTCGATTAAATCTTGAATCTTTATCTGCAACATAACTAGAAGCCTTAGCAAGAATTTTCTTTACTTGGACTTCATAAATAAACTTTCCTCCTTTTAAATGACAAATATTTGAACATAAACCATACCATCCGAATATTTTATATAGTCTTTGTCTCCAGAACCACTATCTGTATGCCATTCTTGTACTCCATACAAGGCAACTTTAACACCATTTACAAATAAGGCGGAACGATTTATAGAACTTGGACAATCCTCTAAGTTAACATTTCCATTATTTGTTTTAGTACAATATCCCCATCCAGAAGCTTTACTACAATTGTTATTGGTATCGCACACCCAAATATTATATTTTCCCATTGTCCACCAGCGGTCTCCAGAATTATCACAATTGCCAAAACCACCATTTTCAATGCAGTGTGACTTTTTTGTCCCATATTTTGGTAAACTTGTATTTGTTGAAGCACTTAGAACTAAAACTTTACCATTATAGATAAGTGACGAAGCATAATTAGACCTAGGATCCATGCATATCGCTTTAGTACAGACTGAAGAAGAACTATTTTTCCATGTATAAGAAGCAGCTTTTCCGCTTCCAGAAATCAGTTTGGTACGACTGCTATTTCTTAAAATATTGTAAGCTGTACTACTGTTTTTTAAAACTCCGCTTGTCACAGAACTACAATCATACATAGCATTTCTAAAGGCTTGATAGTTAATATAAGATTCAAATTTTCCCGTATCAATAATATTTTGAAATTTTGTTTTATCACATGCAACGGATTTACTCCAATTATAGTCATCTGGTCCTTCTGTAACGATCTTAACGCTTGAACTTTGACTAGAACTATAATTACCTGCTTTATCTTTCACTCTTACATAGAAAGTATGTGTGCCATCTGTTAGATTTGTATATGTATATTTACTTGATGTACTAGAAATCCAAGCATCTGAATCTTTCTTGTATTCATAACTTGCAATACCACTTAAATTATCTTTGGCATTTGTAGCGGTTACAGTCACATTTTTACCTGATGAAGAGGTATTTATACCAACTGTTGGAGCTACATTATCAATACTATAGGCTGAAGAACAAGTCGTACCTGATGTATTACCAGCCCAGTCGGTTACATTGACACAAACTTTTCGGTTGGAACCATTTGATAAAGAAACATTGAAAGCATTACTACTTATTGTAGCATTAGCACTTGGTGTACAGGTACTTGATCCGGTTTCACAATATTTGGCAGTACGAACACCACTTGTACTATCACTTAAGGAGGCTTTTATACTTAAAGCTTTATACCAACCATTTTCACCCGTCGTTTTACTTACGATAGAATAGGAAACTGAAGGATTAGAGCCATCGACAGAATAAGCTGAACTACACTTTGTTGTACTATTTCCTACTTTATCTGTCGCGGTTGTACATAAGACTTGTTTACCATTAGGAATATTAATATTAAATGTGTTATTCGTTAAAGTAACTCCTGTTGTTGGTGTACAGCTTGAACTTGTTGTTGTACAGTATTTGGCACTGGAAACCCCACTTTTACTGTCCGCTAAAGTAACTTTTAATTGTAGTTTTTTGTACCAGCCACTTGTACCGGCGGTAGAACTTACCACGGCATAACTTATCGTAGGGCCTGTTTTATCAATTTTAACATTGGTACTTACTTCATTACTGCTATTTCCGGCGGCATCATAACAAACAAGGGTTAATTTTTGATCTTGTTCTTCTGTGATAGAATCTAAGATTAGCTTGGAAGAAATAAAAGATTTATTGTATCTAGCATATTCATTGTTATCATATTTATATAAACAAAAATCCATTTTATCTTTATTTGATATGACATTAATATCTACATTATTTTTTGCCCAGGTTCCACTTGATGAATTTGTTAAATAAATGGTAAGATCTTTGTTATCTACATTGGTAATCACAATTTTATCATTGTCATCAAAATAAGAAGTTTCTAATCCTACATTATCTTTAACACATAAATAGTATTCGCCATTATCTAAATATTCAGTTTGAAGGCCATCACTACTCTCTTTATAATTATCACATTCTTTATTTGGACTAAGACTATAGGAAGATACGCCGCTTCCTAAGTTATCTGATAGTTCAAATGTCACTTTTCTTTTTTCTGTGGTTGGAATCGTATTATCATAATTCATACTGCCTGGAACTAAAATAGGAGATTCATTATCCATTTGCAGATTGACTTTATAAGTCGTTGATAACCGAGACTCATTAATATTCATTTCTATTTTTAAAACAATCGTTGTTCTTTTTACCGATGTGGCTGAAACAAGATACGTATCACATTCTGCTAAATTATCAATAGAGCATGTTTTATCCCCTTCACCACTCCAAGTGACACTTAAAATATTGCTGGCAAAGTTTTGATATTCTTCTTTTAATTCATAGCTTAAATAATATTCAGTAATATTATGCCAGGTATCATAATCGGATACCACATCTCCATCTTTATTTTTGACTATGATTTGAAACATGCCATATTGATTATTTAATTCTTCATCGCTTAAACACGCATCACTCATAGCATAACTTGCCTCATATTGATTGTTTTCATACACAACTCTTATGATATCACAGTTCATTTTTCTTTGATCTCTAGGATCTAATATTTGACCACTTTCATTATCGGGTGATATTTTTCCTTCTTCAACAAGTGTATTTACTGAAAAAGCAAATAAGCCTGTTTCTTCCGCATAAACACTTCCTTTTGCTAAAAGTTCATTTACTTTTGACGTATATAAATTTTCTTTCATTTTGTTATTTATATAGGTATATGTCGGAATGCCTATCAAAAGTATCACACTCATTATACTTATGACAGCGATTAACTCAACTAATGTAAAACCCTTTTTCATAACGTCCTTCTTTCTATTTATACATATCATAACGGGAATAGAATTGGTACCCGTAGGCATTTTTAAATCCTGGTGGCGTAATAATTGAACTTCTTACAATTCCTGTTTTGGTATTGTAATATCCTTTAGCCACCCCAAAGTGAAGATGGGCTCCGGTTGTACAATAATCGTAACCTCCATAAGAGGAAGAAGTAGAGCCACCACCGACCCATCCTAAAATCGTATTTTGTGTCACCACATCCCCCACGTTAACGTTAAAATTAAGTAAGTGATAATAGTAAGTAGTAAAGGCTTCGCCATTGACATTGACATTTATATAAAGCATATTTCCTCCACAAGAAGAACGATATACTTTAGCGACAACAATACCTGATGCAGCCGCATAAATAGGAGTTCCTTCACTATTACCACCTATATCCATACCATTATGAAAAGAATATAATGCGCCTGTCACAGGATGGACACGATATCCCCAAGAACTCGTCACAAAGCCATAGCTTAAAGGTTTCATCCAACCACCATTTAAGGGCATACTTGTACAACTAGAAAGTTTAACATCATTAGTTGTTTTACCAACTGTTTTGCTGCACATTTGTTCATACATTTCCAGTTCTTTTTTGGCAACACTTACCTTATCATCGATACCTAAACTAAACGCATCGTACTCTTTAATATCATCATATCTTTTTTTTAATTCTTGTTCATAAGTAGCAATATTTTTAGTAAGTTCCTCTTGTTTTCTTTTTAACTCTTTTTTTAAAGCCTCGTTATCCGCAATTTCTTGTTCTAACTTTTTCATAACATCTTGCATATAAGATGACATTTGTTCTAAGGCTGCAATACGTGTCACGAAATCTGTAACAGTAGAGGCTCCACTGGCATACTCTAAATAAGCATTTTGACTTCGAAGTTGTTGAAGTGTTATTAAAACTTTATTTACATTATCTGTCATTGTATCTATTTTAGCATTAGAGGCCTCGATATCTTGATTTGCTTTTTCAATGGCTTCTTCCGAAAGAGAAATGGCTTCTTGGGCATCTTTAATAGCTTGTTCTTTTTGCTTAATTTCTGCTTTAGCTTCTTCTGTTTTACGATTATTTTCAGCTTGTTCTTCAACCAGTTCATTATACGTATTTCGTAAGTCTCCAAGTGTTTCTGGACTAGCTTGAACCGTTATTATATTTATTAAAAACAAAAGAAGAAAGAATAATACTTTTTTCAAAAGATCACCACCCTTATTCTTATAATGATTGTATCAAAAATAGTTTTTAATGTCTATGAAATTTATTTTCTTAAATGTCCGTCTTTATCGTATTTATCACGATATGAAGGCTTAGCTGTTTTAAGAATAATAAAAACAGAAATGAAGATTAAAAAGATGTATAAAGAAAAAGAACCTTAGAAATATCCAGAAGGAAAGTGGATATTCTAGGGCCTTTGTAGCTGAACAAATAGGGATTACGTTTCAAGCTTACAGCGATATGCTTTCGCTTGCTTTAGTGGATCGCTATCCATCTTTAGAAGCAATAAGACGTTTATGTAATTTTTTTCAAATCGAACCCGCCGTATTTTTCAAAGAGGATACCAAAGTGTTGAACTGTTAAGCTACAAATTAAGTATACTATAAAAGGAAGAAAACCAGTTAACCATGCAAGGTTAACTGGTTTTCTTATATATTTTCATCTTTTAAAGCTTCTAAAATGTTTTCTTTTTTGATTTTTTTGGCTGAATAAAGAGTCGTCACTAAAATAAGGATGAAAACACCAAAGATAGCAAGAAAAATAGCTTTATAAGGAATTACTAAATGACCAAATTCATAAATTCCTCCCATACTTAAATTAATAAGGGCAACCATAATGAAGGATACGGGTAAGGAATAGAAAAGAGATTTGAAGCCAAAGAAGAAACTTTCAAAGAAAAGCATGCGATTGAATCCTTTTGGACTTAAACCAACACTACGTAACATAGCAAATTCTTTTTTTCTTAAATGAATACTGGTATAAATGGTATTAAAGACACTCGTAACCCCGATTAAAGTAACAAGACTAATAAAGCCATAGAACAAAATCTTTAAAGCTAAAACCATATTTTTGGTTTGTTTTAACTCTATTTTTGGAGCATAAAAACTGATATCATTATCATTCTTATAAGTATCAACAAGTTCATTATAAAGTTTTTCGTAATCCTCACTAAAAGCATAAAGAATACTCATTTTTTCTTCACTTTCATTTTTTAGAAAGCTTTCTTTATACATACTTTCACTCATAACGATTAAAGGGGTTGGCATTCTAAAGGAAGATAACAACTCATCTTTTTCGGTCGTCATAGTAAGAGATAAATTATTGCATTTTTCTTCTTCTCTATCACATACTTTTAAAGAAGATAAATTATGATTAAATACTTTCGTTTGATAGCTTTTACGATTGTTATTATTATACTCTGTATAAGTAACTTGATTATAGAAAAGTGGTGTTTGAGAAGAAAGATGTAAATTTTCGGTTAAGTTTTTAAAACTGGTATCATCAAACACATAAAGTAAAGCTGAAATACTTTTGGCTTCTCCTAAATAACTTAAATAATTTTCATTAATATTCTTAACATTACTATCTTTTATGTAAATAGAAGACGTCTTAGTCTTATAGCTTTTTTGAATTAAAGGATTTGCCTTTATTTCATCTAATTTAGAAACATCTTCTGAATAAACATATAAATCATATTTGGGTAAGTCTTCTAAATTAATAGCTGTAAGCATAACTTTTAAATACGTACTAAAAGAAATAAATAAGACAATACTCATAAATAAACTTAATAAGGTAATACGATATTTTCGTTTATTTCGTTTGATATTTTTTAAGGCAATTTCACCTTCCATACCAAAGAGTTTAAATATCCAAGCGGATGTTTTAAATTTTCTTTTAGGGATTTTTATCTCATCATTTTCTCTTATAAGAGATAAAGCACTTACTTTGCTAGCTTTTCTAGCCGGAATATAAGCGGAGATAAAAATGGTTAAAATCATAAAAATTAAAGGAATCATCACGTATAAAAGATTCACTGTAAAGGTTAGATTTAAATCTAAAACGCCTTTTAAGAGATGGTCTAAAATTAAAACCACAATATAGATACCAAGAAAGGAGCCTAAAAGACCAAGGATAATACCAATAAGACCAACTACAAAGGCTTCAAAAAAGACGGTATAACGAATTTGTTTGGGTGTGGCACCAAGGCTTGAGTAAAGGCCAAAGGATTTTTTTCTTTCCATCGTACTTATCGCGAAAGAATTATAAATAACAACAATGGATCCAAAACTTAAAAGCGATAACACAATAGCTAAAATAAAAATAATAGAAGAATTAATGTTATTATAACAAGTGATACCATAGTAATATAAAAGAGAGTCATTTGTAGAACATGTCGCTTCTTTTAGAGAAGAACAAATCTCATCGGTATACGTAAATGTTTTTTTAACATTTTTATAAGTGACATAAGCATCATAACGTAGTATATCACTGCTATGATAAGTATAAGCCATATAACCTGGTGCCGAATACGGTTCAAAGGTACTTCGCTCATAAAAACCAACAATCTTATAGGTTTTACTTTTTTTAGAGGCAAATGACTCTCTAATAAATTCATCCCCTAAAGAGCCTTCATATGTCGCATCTAAACCAACGTTATTATCGGTAACTTCTTCATCATCAATCAGGCGAACACCGATATCTAAGGTAATCGTATCACCTAGTTTATATTTATTCGTATTTGCTAAGTGATTAGGAAGGATAATTTCACGATCATTTGTGGGTAAATGACCACTTGTCAACGTTTCATAGTTTAAAAGGGTATCATTTCCGGAAACAATATAAAGATAAGGTTTATAAAAATTATCAGAGTCTATCTTCGCATAACCTAATATGCCATAACCGTATGTCTTATCCACATTAATATTTTCTTCTACTCGTTCATACTCTTTGGCATCCAGATTTCTAAAATTAGCAAAATAAGGGCCGGAATAATGAATCGCATCTTCTTTCAAAACATTTAAAAAAGTGGAGGTTAAAAGGCCTAAACCGACCATTAAGGCGGTTGATAAAACTATACCAATAATAGTAACTAAGGTTCTTTTTTTATTCATCGAAAGATGCTTAAGGGTTAAACGATTTAATATTTTCATATTTCTCTTAACCTTTCATCTTTCGTAATTTTGCCATCTTCAATAGATATAATTCGTTTGGCATGCATGGCTAAATCTTCATCATGCGTAATCATAATAATCGTTTGACCATATTTTTGATTGGATATTTCAAGAAGTTCCATAATTTCTTCACTAGCCTTAGAATCTAAATTTCCCGTTGGTTCATCGGCCAAAAGTAAAGAAGGATGATAAATTAAAGCTCTTCCGATACTGACTCTTTGTTGTTGACCACCCGATAACTCATTAGGTAAATGATTTACTCTATTTTCTAACCCTAAAACTTGAATTAACTCATTTAAATAAGCTTCATCCGGTTTTTTACCATCTAACATAACCGGTAAAGAGATGTTTTCTTTAACATTTAAAATTGGAATTAAATTATAAAATTGATAAATAAGACCCACTTGTCTTCTTCTATAAAGGGCTAAGCTATTTTCATTTTGTTTTACAATATCTTCTCCTTCCACATAAATATGTCCATCACTCGGTCTTTCTACACCACCTAAAATATGTAAAAGAGTGGACTTACCCGAACCACTAGGACCGACAATAGCAATAAAGTCACCTTTTTGCACCGTAAAACTCACATCTTTTAAGGCCTCTACTTTCGTTTCTTTAGACCCATAAGTTTTACATAAATTTTCTACTTTTAACATTTCCATATAAACTTTCCTTTCTTTGATGACTTCATTTTATCTTATCTATATGACAATCAAGTGACTTTTAACTTACATTTTTGTCACTTTTAACAAGACTTAAACCATAATTTTTCTTTAAATACTGATTATCTTTTTCTCTATCAATCCAATAATTTTCACAATCCAGATCATAAATAGGCAACAAATAATCTTCTTCATACATTAAACTTTCTTGATAAAGCAAAGAGAAATCTTCATCATTAAGATCCTTTTTTAATCGATTTAGAATATAGCCAGCATAACAAGGGACATGAAATATAACACGAATCAATTCTTCTTTAGCGATCTTTTGTTCCTCGTATTTTTGTATTAAAAATGTTGTGACTTCACCCACTTTTTCGTAGGTATAATTTTTCTCTTTTTTTAATGAAATCAAATACCCCAAAATTTCTTTTAAATCATAAGAAAGGTAAGTCGCTTTTTTTAACTCTTTTTCTAAAGTAGTAAAATCTTCTTCTAACGTATCTTTTTCAAAACATTTAAATATATTGATAATTTTTTCTTGTTTTCTTTTTTCTTCATCTGTTAATAACATATTAAATCACACTTTCAAAAAAATGAATTTCAAATAAAGTATATTTACCATATTCACTTGTCACTTTAACCGTAGCATTGGTTTTATCTAAAATACTTTTTGTTAAATTAAGACCAATTCCAATACTTTCTTTATCTTTACTACAACGATAAAATCTTTCAAATAAATGAGGTAAATCTTCTTCTTTAATACCTTCACCAAAATCTTTAATCATCAAACTCACATACATAGGATTTTTCTTTAAGGTAAGACTTATTTTACCACCTAAAAAAGAATGTTCACAAGCATTTTTTAAAATGTTGGTAATAGCTTCCATAAGCCAATACTTATCACCATAAATGTATGTCTTTGGAAGAGATAAATCTAAAACCAAGTTCTTTTCTTCTATTAAATAATTTAAATTTTGCAAAGATGCCTCAATAACTTGACTTAAATCTGTTTTTTCATGATTTAAAAGGATCATACCACTTTCTATTTGACTTACTTTAAGTAAGGCCGTGATTAATGTTTTCATATGTAAAATAATACGTTCTTGTTCCTTTAAAAAGGTATTTTTCTCTTCCTTTTTTATATCATCATATTTTAAAGCTTCATTTAAAACCGACAAGCTTGTTAAAGGAGTTTTCAGTTGATGAGAAATATCCGCTAAAGTCTTACTTAAATTCTTTTTGCCTTTCTCTTCATTTTCTAAAGCATTTGAAAGACGTCGTGTAACCTTCAAAATATCATTTTTAAGCATATTAAGCTCTTTATCTTTTTCATCTTCAAAAGAAAGAGATTGTTTATTATAAAGTAAATTGTAAAAATATTCATCTAACATTTGAAATTCTTTTTTTCTTTTTTTTCTTATTTTAAAAGAATGAATAAGAAAAAGAACAAAGAAAAAGATAAATAAGGAAAAGCTAAAAAAATAATAACGTTGCTTAAATTTTTTTAATGTGGGTAAATAGTCTAAGGAAGATATATTTTCTAAACCATATTTACTTAAAACATGAGAAGAAGTATAGGCTTCTTTTTTTAACGCTTTAACAATTTCTATTTCATCCGCGTTTTCTAAGGCGGTACTAACAATGATATCATTAGATATAACAAGTTGTTTTTTAAAACTTTGATAACTAAAAGAAAGAAAAAGATAAACAACCCCAAAATAAAGAAAAGTCAAAAAAATTATTTTGTATTTTTTCATAAGGAATCTCCTATTTTATAACCAAGACCCCTAACGGTTTGAATAATTTTAGGATGAGACACATCATCTTCTATTTTTTCTCGTAATCTTTTTATATAAACGGTTAAGGTATTATCGTTGACATACGCTTCATTTACATCCCAAATATGCGCTAAAATTTCTTCTCTGGTAAATACTTGATTGGGATGCATAGAAAGCATTAAAAGAATTTTGTATTCCATAGCCGTCAAAAAAATTTCTTTATTATTTTTAAGAACACGAGCTTTTTTAGGCTCAATTTGTAAATTTCCTATAAAAAAACTATTTTCACTCTCTTTGCTTTCTCTTTTTAAAATATTTTTAATACGTGAAATCAATTCTCTTGTTTTAAATGGCTTTGTCACATAATCATAAGCCCCCATATCAAGACCTTGAACAATTAAAACTTCTTCATCACAAGCGGTAAGACAAATAACAGGAGCTTTATCTTTCCATGTTTTTAAAACTTCAAACCCGTGCATATCCGGCAAATTTAAATCTAACAATACAAGATCAACAGGTTTATTTAACATGATAGCATCATGTCCACAAAAAGCCGTATCCACTTGAAAACCTTCTTGTTCTAAACAAAATTTTAGCCCCATAACAATTGAATTATCATCTTCGACCATTAAAATTCGTGCCATATATCCTCCATTTGTGACTGTATTGTATCACATTTAAAAAGAAAAAAAATGACGTTTTTGTCATCTTTTAATTATTCTCTGAAGGAACATAACTGGTTGAAACGGTTATTTTACTTTCAAATTGTTTATTCATAGCTTCTTCTATAGCAGGTGTTTCGGGAGCCATATACTCTAGAAGGTTAAATTTTTTTGATTCCCCCGCGTTAATTCGAACGGAATAAAGTTTATAAGCCCGTAAACTATCCGTCAATATTTTTTCATCATTTAAAGTATTATTGGTTAATAAAGCATCATAAATTTTTACATCATTATAAGTTCTACTTGTTCCTAAAGAAGAATAGACATCAGTTTCTTCGGTATTATCGGTTAAGATGGTTCCCAAGTTTTTCTCACCGTTATATAAAATTAAAGAAACATAACGATCATCTAATTTATCAGTACTATCTAAAACCTCTAAGTTGATAACCGCTAAAGCATCCGTATTGCAAACATTTGAAATAGTAAAATGATATGGAGTGGCCGTTTTATAAAAGCTTATAAGATCACTATCCATCATAGGATAAGCACTGGTAAGTGAAATTGGATTTTCATCTTCTAAAGTTAGCTTAAAACAAGCAGAAGTAGCCACATTAGAATTTGTTTGATGTAAAGTAATACGCCAATAAGCATAAGAAATACTAATACCCGCCATCACAAAAATCAAAACAAAACCTACTGCCGTATAAATATATTTTTTATTTTCTTTACTCTCTTTTCTCATATTAACGCTCCTATACTATAAATCAATAGTACCATAAATCAACTTAAAAAAAAAGACGAAATAAATTTGTCTTTTAAATTTTACGCGTTAAAGAAATACCTTCTTTAAAACCACAAGGATTGGTACATTTATAACCAAATGTACAACGGGCACCCGTTAAGCAAGGTTCTAAAGCACTTAAAATCTTTTCATTACGACGGTCTTTTTCTTCTTTTAAACGATTCACATATTTTTCTAAAATCATACGACTACTTTCACAAATTTCTAACTGAGCATGCGTACATAATCTTTCTTGAAGTTTTAATTTAAAATCTTCGTATTTTCCTGTTTCATTAACCCAAAGAAGAGTACCTTGGGGAACAAAGCCTCTTACAGAAGAGATATCTTTTAACCATTCGTTCTTTAGATTTTCATCATTCCGAATAATAGGAGGTACATAAAAAGCATCCAAAGAATCTTCAATTTGATAATCCAAAGATCTGTGACGTTGAGCTTGAGCAACACCAGCAAAAGATAATTCATAATTGACACTATAAGAACGGCCAAAATGTTCTTTATAATCAACATCATCACTAATTAAAGAAAAATGACGATTACGATAATCCACAATATCTTTATCTAAAATATCTAAACCTTCTAAAACTTTTCTAAATTCTTCTAAGCTCGGTTTTAACCCATTGATTAAACGATTATCACTCGGTTCTTCTAACATTTTACCAGCAAAATCATATAAGTAGTTCCATTGACGTTCACTCGTTGTATAAACCATATTTGTTGGTGTGAATACACTAATTAAATAACGGGCATTTTCCAAAGCCAATTTATGAATCGTTTTATCCGATAAATAGTTTTCATTAGGGTATGCCTGTTTAATTTTATTTTCAAACAAAGAAATCCACTTTGTATATAAAATTAATTCTTGTTCTCTTGGTTTCATTTTCGTATAACGCGCTGATTTTTCACTCGTATTGTACTCTTTCTCATTATTCATAAGCATAGCTAAAAGTTTAGGCACGCCTTCAAAATAAACAGAAACATGACTATGTCCAAAGACACTATGATGATTATTTTCTTTATTACCATTAATACGATTTTCAGTAACCTCAAGTGGTTCACTTACAACTTGGTCCCAATTTTTCGATGTATAACAAATATTAGCACTATGACCACCTTGTAACAATATATCATGCTTCGTAACCTCTGTTAACCCCTTTTCATCAGTCGTTGTAATTCCTATAATTTTTCCTGTCATCCAAAACAATCCTTTCATTACCTTTTTAATTTCTAACCTTATTATACACGACTATAAGAAAAAAGACCATTCAAACTGAACAGTCTCGTCAATTATTTTAAACAGAAGGGCCCAGAATATAAGGATCTTCTTTAGTACCTTCTCCTGAAACAATCAAAACATTTAATTTTTATATATTCAATTTCATTTTATATATTTGACCTCTTAAATTAACTATTAATGAGGCATTGGAAATATTTTGAACTTCTTTAGGAATTTCAAAAATCCATGTATTTGATAAATCTTGTGTACTTCTATTTAACAAGGTTGCTTTTTTAGTTGTACCATCTAATTCATATTCCAAACTTAAAAAATCACTAACAAAAGATTTGGTTCCCTTTCTTGCTTTATAATATTCGGTATAAGTATCTATTTCAAAATCTCTTTCTAAAACAAGAAGGGTATTTTGATTATTTTTTGTTACGATTTTATTTTTTAAATCTTGACAAATTGTATAAACACAATTTTTGTAAGAATATTCATAAGAATTGGTAAGGATTGCTTTATTAAGTTTTATTTTAACCATATTTAAACGAGTATTCGATAGTTCTAAAATCTTACCAAAATCAATCGTTTTAACTTCTTTTTTATCAAATACTTTATCATAGTTTAATTTAACCGTTTTATAAGTACTTGTAATACTACCAATGGTAACATCTAAAGAATCTAAAATTTTTAAAGTTATGGTCTCATCTTTATAACTTTCAGGCATTTCATATGTTAATACATATGTATTTTCTGAATTTGCTGGAATTTTTGTATCTCTAGAATAACTTAACCCTAGATCTGGAAAATCATCACTTTTATCTAAAGTAGCCCGGATCATCTCATTTTTAACATTGGCCTGAAAATTTTCATAATCAAAAACATTATCGACAGCTTTTGTATTTTTTATTTTAACAGCCACGGCAAGATAGATTTTATCTTTCGTAATAACCTTGCCCCCTTGATCCATATTACTTAAAACTGAATCCATGACAGTAACTGTTAAACCGTTATGACTTATTTTTTGTGTTTGATGATATTTTTTATTATAAACGTTGAAATTCAAATAAAGAAGTGTTCCTAAAACGACTGCAAAAATAGATACCATAATAGTAAAGACAACTTTATTTTCTAAAACATAATATTTAAACTCTCTAATAAAACGTCTTAATTTTCTTTGATAAATATAACTATTTTTACCAATTTCTAATTCAAATTCTTCATTGTCATAATCATCTATTTCAAGTTCTTTGGCATCTTCATCAAAATTGAATTTCTTAATATTAAAACCGATGCCCCTTAATAAAGAAATAATTAAAAAGTAAAACTGAGGAACATAGACCATATAAGAAATATCACGATAGCTTCGAACAACTTGCGCGGTTAGATCACCTGTTTCCATTTTTCCCATTATGCCATGACACATCGTAAGTAAAATAAATAAACCTAAATAATAAATCATTAGAAATAAATAAAATTTACTGTTTTTCTTTTTTTGTCTCATTAAAAAATAGACAGCTAAAACAAGAGCTAATATAATAAATACACTAAAATACATAAAGTAATTAATATAATTGGCAGAAATTTTCGTTAAATTCGTATAATAATTTGCCCTAACATAATCGCTAAAAAAAGAAGTAATTGCACCCGTTTTAATAAGCAAATAAACAATAGGGATACATAATAACAAATGAATTAATTTAAAATGTTTAATTAGAAAAGCATACGGTTTTCTTAAAACCATCTTATCAACCCTCTTTCTTCATAATCATAACATACGAAGACGCATATTAAAACTCTAAAATTTGCTTTATTTTAAATAAAAAAAGCAGTTATTTTAACTACCTTTTTGGTTGTACTAAGATTTGTCCTTCATCAAGATAAATGATTCCATTATTTTTTAAGACATTATCTGCACTGGTTTTAAATAATCCTGCAACAAGATCAATGGTGTCGCCTTCTTTGGTAATGTAATAGCTATAACCACTTTTAGGAATCAATATTTCTTGATTAGGATAAATATAATCTTCCATAGATAATCCATTTAATCCGGCGAGTAATTCAGGATTAATGTTATAACGTCTTGCAATAGCATATAGAGAATCTCCTTTTTCAACCGTATAATAACTAAAATAATTTTGATTATTTTTAGGCGCAATTACATTATCTTTTCTTTCTTCAAACATAGCCTACCTCCTAATAATAAGATATGTATTTAAAAAAAAGATGCTATTTTTCATGAATAAAAATAACATTCTTATAATTAAAATTCCATTCAAAATAACTCATAAGAGGATATTCACCATAAATTGGCTGATAAGCATACAAAGTATTATCTTTTAAATAATAAACGGTATCTTCTTTAGACGTAATGATTTCCTTAGGTTCTTCATTTAAGATCTTTTCACGACCTAATTTATTTATACGATAAAGACCATTTTGTATTTCATAATCATAAACAGATAAGCCTTCAAAATAATAGTCTTGTAAAATCAATTTTGACATAGCTATTTTTTGTAGACCATTTTGATAAGTAACACCTTTTTCATTACTTTCAGCAATCAAAGTTAATTTCTTTTTTGAAATATTAATTTTCCATTCTTTCTTTTCATGTTTATCGATTAAATAAAATTCATTGTCATAGGTTCCCAAAATAACGCTTTCAAAATATATTTTTTCTTTGAAATTCCATTCTTCATATTTTCCCGTATTCATATTTAAAATATAAGCCGATGTAAAATAATAATTATTATCATAGTTCGGAATAAATAACAAATCATCCACTTGATATAACAATTTAGGCTCATAAATATCTTTGGAAAAAAGAGTGATATTTTCTTTATACTCACTACCAAGACGATAAAAGCCTTCATAATTCCATATATAGTATTCTTTATAATCATAATTCATGATATTAATTTTTTCATAAGTATCTTGAATATTTTCTTTTGTTAAATATTCAAAATTTGTTTTCATATCATCAGAAACTAAATGGTAACTTATTTGCTCTTCGTTTTTCATACACAATGGATAAAACCGTAATTTGTTACTATAAATTTTAAGACAGGTTTCATCCTGTTCTTGATAGCTATCGATATGATAAATAAGCTTTTTCGAAAAAAAATTTTGATTTTTTAAAGCCACATTAAATTTTAAATTATCTTTTTTAATTTCAAAATAATAATAGTCTTTTTCTTTATCAAAGTTTTCCTTAACTTGATAATCGTTGATAGAATAGAGAATTTCATAGTTTTTCTTATGAAAAAGAAAAAAAAGAAAGGCAAAAAGGAAAAGAAAGAAAAGTAAAACAAAAACCAAACGTCTTTTACTTTTGACTGTCATCTTGGCCATTTCTATATTTCCTTTTTTCTTCAATCATAAATTGAGAAATTTTTGTTTCGATCTCAACAAGAGAAGCTTTGGATAAATTTGATATCACAAGTTCTTCTTTAACCGTATCAATAACAACCTTACCCCATAAAATACTTTCATAAACTTGCATATCATTATATAAATCAGGAGTAATACTACTGAAAACAGAACCGAATAAAACTCTTTTCTGTCCAATTAAAAGTCTTTTGTCCGTCAAAGCAACCACTGCGGTTTGAAAAAAATCAAAAGGACTTTCATTTTTTTGACCTGCGAAAGCATATAAAACCGTTTCATCCGGATTCACATGTTCATCAATAATTTTAGAGTTTTCTAAAAGGCGCCAAGCAACGGTTGCAGGATATTTCTTTTTGAATCTTTTAACCCATTCATAACATGTCATACAATCAACTTCTTTCTGCCTTCATTTTATCAAAAAAAAAGAAGAAAAGCTATTCTTCTTTCGTATTTCCTGTCCATGTCCAACCATCTAGATTTTTATTCTTATTCCAAATGGTTTCTGTTTTACTTGTTCCTTCTTGTTTAGAGGCTTTTATTCTATCTTTTGTAGATGTGGATTTTAAACATTGATTGCCAGATAACTTATATCCACTTGGGCAACGATAAGAAACAAATTTTGTTGTACTTGGTACAATACAACGATCATTCTCTAATGTCGCATTTTTATTTGTACAATAATAATAGGCTTCTCTTGTTGTCTTTTTATAACATTTTGTTTTGGCATTCGATCCAGATTTTTTATAACCTTCTGGACAAGAATAATAATTTTCTTCATCAATTACTGTTGGTGAAATGGTTTTTACACAACGATTGTCTTTTGTAAGTTCATAGCCATAAGAACAGTAAGCTGTCTTGTTACTTGTTTTCGTTGCTTTTTCATATTTAGAACATGTAGCATTTTCGCCGGTTCCTACTTTTGTATAACCAATTGGACAAGTGTAAGTTCCTTTAGTTGATTTATAACTAGCATCTTTAATAGTATAACATTCTTTACCATCACTTGTTAATTCATACTCTCCTGTACAGTACTTAGAAACATAAGAAGAATCATAGTGTTTACATTGACTTCCGGATAAAATATCATCATCGTCACATACTTTTACATATTTACGAATGTATTTCTTATAAACATCTTTATTGGAACTTTCATCATAGTAATCAAATTCATAACGTACTTTATCGTTTTCTAATTTATCCACATTTGTTGAAGTAGAATATTTAACCTTGCTGTCAAATAACCAATCACTTAATTCTTTTTGAGCCATATAAGTGGTATAGCATGAATTTTTCGTTGTATCTTTTTTTCCGGTTAAACAACTAAAAGAATAATTTTTAGTAACATAGCATTCATCTTCGTTAATAAGTCTTCCGGATGAACAATATGCTTTACGATCCGTATAGTCTGTACTCGTCTTAAATAAGCACCTTGTGCCACTTGGCGTGCCACCATCAGGACAGCTGTAAGTATAACTTGTTTTATACTTAACCGTACTTTCTTTTACACATTTATTATTTTCTAAAGTATAACCACTTGGACATTTTAATACATTTTCTTTAGTTGTCACAATAGGATCCGTATACTCATATTCATTACGACTACTCTTATAAGATGCTTTCGTATTTTTTTCTGGTGTTACTTTGTAAATAGGTGTTGCGGCAATCGTAGAAACATCTTTTTCACAGTACTTTCCGTTTAAAGTATAACCACTTGGACAACTATAAGATTCATCTGTAGTAATCGTTCTTTGAAGTTCATAATATGTTGTTTTAACTGACGTATTATCATTACTATTATTATCTTTGCTAGGTGACTCATAAGTAATGTTATAATTACCTGTTTGTGCTTCACCAGCACAACTTAAATAAACCGTCATTTTATAATTTTTATCATCTTCTTTAATCATCGAAACGTAACTATAATCACGACTACAAACATTACCCTTTTTATCTTTTAATTCTTTAATTAAACTTCCTTTAATCATATCATCCAAGGACATATCAATTTCATCACCAACCAAAGATGGTCTATTTTTTTCAGCTTTAAAATAAGTGTAGGAAACTTCTTTCATTTTTTCCATATTGTCCGTGAATGATTTACGATCAGATCCCATTCTGATTTTTGTAACCACAAAAATTACAACAAAAGCAATAAGTAAAAAAATACCAAACTTAATCAAAATGGAAACAAAATCAGGTTTAATTCCCAAAATTTTTGTTTTTTCTGTATTACTTTTTGTCTTTTCTTTCACTTCTTTTACTTTTTGTTCACAAACTTTTTTTTCTCTTTTAGGTTTACTATTTTGGAAAAATTTTTTCGCACTTTTAGCCTTCTTTACCTTCTTAACAGGCTCTTTTTCCTCATACATATTTACTCCCCCTCAAAATTTGTTTTTGATTACGCCTATCATATCAATTTATCTTTTAAAATGCAAGTTTTTATGTTATAATGTGCCTACTTGGGGCAGTAATAGGTTTCGACCTGAATTACTTACTAAGATGGCAAGTAGTAGGCATACTATAAATGCAAAAATTAAATTTAAATGACGAAAATACTTCGTTCTCTTCTTTTGGAGCTTTCGCTCCTGTAGCTGCCTAATTTAAGGCCATAAGAAGGCTTTTATTCACTTTCTCTTATAGGGTGTTTAAAGGTTCATATATATAAGATATATAAGTTTATTTATTCTTAGATAAACTTACGAACATTCATTAAGAATCGTATAAAATTTTGGTGTGTTGGATCCATATTTTATATTAAATTAATTCCAACTAAACTTGTAGATATTTTAGCAAAGGGTTTATGGGACAGGAGTTCAACTCTCCTCTGCTCCACCAGATTGATAGGAAACTCGGACACATCCTGAGTTTAAGTAATAGATTACTAGCTAGAAATAGTTAGTTTTTTTCTGCTTAAAACGAAAGGAAGAGTGATAATTATGTTTGAGATAGAAACTAAAAACTTGAAAATAAGTGATGAACTTAATAGAAAGATAGACATGATATGTAGGTTTGCTTGTGTTAAATATGAATTTATACCAGGTAATATTAAATCAATTAAAAACACCAATATTGCCTATGTAAAACCTCATATTTTAAAAGTTAAAGGAAATGATTACTTAATACTAGAAGAATGTGAAGAAGTTTTTATAAATGGTTATAATGACAAAATAAAACTCAAAGATTTAGAAAACTATCTAAAAAACAACTAATACCTATTGATTTTAAAATAATTTGTGATATTATAGAAAACTAATAAATGACAAGCAGTATCAGTCGTTTAGAAAGCGAGGTACACTATGTCCAAATATATAATATGCATAAACCAATTTAATAAAGTATCCAAAGAGGAGTCAAAGGTATTAGTTTAGACTAGTGCTTTTGTCTTCTCTTTTTTGATAGAAAGAGAGGAAAATAAATGGATGAAAAAGTAAGAGTTGCAGGTATATATGCTCGTGTTTCTACTGAAGACCAAGCACGAGAAGGATTTTCTATGGGAGAACAAGAAGAAAGATTAATTGAATATTGTAAGTTTAAAAGATATGA
>CAKOQM010000013.1 GCA_934101275.1 uncultured Bacilli bacterium | reverse complement strand
ATGATTTTATCAATCTGTTTTTGGATTTTTTCATCATCTTCTATAACAACAATTCGCATATAATCACCTCACTATAAGTTTACTAAAAGCGATTATACCATAGTTTTTTCTTTAAAAAAACATCTTTTTTTGGGGATACAAAAAAGCCTTAACCTGTGTTATAGTATAAAAGGTTAAGGACTAAAAGAGAAGTTATTTACTTTAATTCATTAATATTTTTTTCGTAAAATTCTAAAGGGTTCATTAAATTACCATTGTAATAAACTTCAAATAATAAAGTTTGTTTTTTAGCTGTTTGTAATTTTGTTGTTCCAGAAGTGGCTATGATATCACCTTTTTTGACGTTGTCACCAATATTTACTTTAACGTCTTTTAATGAATAATAAACAGTTTCTAATTTATCATTATGTGAAAGAGTTAAATAGGTTCCTAGTATTTCATCGATTTTAATATCCTTTACGGTACCATCTAAAACAGCGATGACATCAAAGTCTTCATCAGACTCATATAAGACACCGGTATTGGGCATATACGTATTTTCGTAATAAATCAAAGACTTTTGTTGATTTTCAGCATTTTCATTAGTCTGATAAAAAGAAGTCGATAAAGTAACATTTTCATTAGTAAATGGTTTTAAAGGTTTAATAACTTCTTCTTCATTTGACGTATTTTCGTTACTGGGTTCTTCCTTTTCATCAAAAACACTCATAGAATAATTATAATGATCATCATTTTGAATGTTTTTACTCAATAAATTTTTGGTTAAAAAAGTGACACTCGCGACCATGATAGCTAATATAAACAAATAACAAGTGGGCAAAACATATTTACGTAATTTTCTTTTCTTCATCTTTTTTCCTCCTAAAAATAGTGTGGAAAATTTTTTTGAAATTATGCATAAATATTTTTTATTTCTGTCTTTTGATAATAATACTTTAAAATGTCCTCATAAGTATAGCCTTCACTGGCCATGCCATTCGCACCATATTGACTCATACCAACACCATGACCATAACCTTTTGTTGTAATTTGGATTTCATCTTCCTTTAAAGCAAGTTCTAAATCAGTAGAACGAAGATTTAGCAAAGAACGAAAAACGGTTCCTTTAAATGATTTATTGTTGATAGTAATTTCTAATACACGATGGGTATCACTTCTTTTTATGGCATCTACCGAGATAACGTCACAAGTAATATCAAGTTTTTGACAAAAATCTTGTTTACTTAACGTTACAGTATAAGTAAAGTTTGGCAAGACTTCATTATCCCAAGAAGAAGATACGCTATTTAAATAAGGAAGAGATTGTGAAAAAACGAGTTCTGATTTTTCTGTATAACCATTACTCATAGAAAAATAAAAGGCATTGATAACTTCCCCTTGATAAGTTAACACTTCACCCTTAGTACTTTCGACAGCCTCACGTATTTTTAAATAATTGGCAAAAAAATTCGTTTGCCAAAGATTTAGAAGGGTTTCATTATTTTTATATGCTTGATCTTTTGTGCCAATAATTAAATCATAGGAAAGATTTCTTGTTTGTTTTTTATATAAAGCATATGTCCTTGCGGCAACGGCCTGAGCTTTTAAAGCTTCCATATTAAAAACAGAGGGCATTTCAGCTGAAACTACCCCCACAACATATTCTTCTAAATTTTCTTTTGTAATCGTATTTGTTTCCTCATTTAAAAGATTAACAAATATTGCCTTATTATCTTCTTTTACTTCTTCTTTTATTTCTTTATTTTCCTCTAATTCTTTTTTCTGAGGTATAAAAATAACCCCACCAAATAATAAAATAACAATTAAAAGTAAAATTTTATTTTTCATAGGCTCCTTAAAAAAATTCCCAAATAAAGTTTGTTAAAATGTAACCTAAAACTATACTCAAAATCATGGCTAAAATACGTGCTTCAAAATAATGGTCTTGTTTTAAAAATTTATTAAAATTAACACCTGATAAAGCAAAAGCACTTAGCATCGTAAAAAAGACATAGCCATATATTTTATAATTCATTATATTCTCCATTTTCATAGTTTATGATTTTTTTGATTCTTTTTAAATGTCTTTCTTCACTAGCAAAAGGAGTGTCTAAAAAAGTATGAACAATTATCATAGCTTCTTTTAAAGAAATTCCACCAAAAGAAATCATGTTGGCTCCATTGTGAATTTTGGCTTTATAGGCATCATCTTCATTAGTCACTCTTGCACATCTTATACCTTTAACTTTATTGGCAGCTATACCGATACCGATACCATTTCCACATAGTAAAATACCTAAGTTATCTTTATCTTCAATCACATGATGAGCCACATCAAAGGCAAAATCTGGGTAATCATCATCCTTTGTTTCTAATACTCGTGAATAATAAACTTCCTTGTTTTCTTTTTTTAATTCCTCATAAATTTCATGGGCAAGTGCTTGACCACGGTGGTCTGCCCCAATAAAAATTTTCAATGTTATCATCTCCATTTTCATTATAAGGGATTTTAGGTAAAAAAAAAACTGCTTATGCAGCTTTTTCATCTTTGTTCAAATTATATTTACGGTTGAACTTTTCAATATTTCCAGCCTTGCTTGCTTTTCCTTGTTTACCTGTATAAAAAGGATGACATTCAGAGCAAACTTCAACTTCAATATTATCTTTTGTAGACATTGTTTTAAAAGTTGCTCCACAAGCACATTTTACTGTAACTTCTTTCATTTCTGGATGAATATTTCTCATAAGATACACTCCTTTCGCCATGTCAAATTCATGACATAGATATATATGTCTAAAGTATTATAACATATATTTTGCCACTTGCAAGGGAAGATTTTGGAAAATTAACGTTTGAACGTGTAAAATTAAGTTTAAAAACACATTTTCACAATAAGATTTTTTAGATAACGATGACCTTTATAATTAGGATAAGGATGGCTGGAATTAAAAAAATAATCTTTATTTTCTGTAATAGATGTTATATCAACAAAGTCAATTCTTTTTTCTTGGGCAAGATTTTGTAAATAATTATTTATTTTTGAAACATCTTCTTTGGTTAAATCACTTGTAGGATATAAACTTAATAAAATGATTTTCTTTTGATTATATACGCGTAAAAGATTAATAATTTTTTCCATATTAATAAGATAATTATCCATTTCTTTTTGGGTTACTTTACTATGGCTAAGTTCATAAGTTCCTAAAGCTATAGTAATCAAGGATGACTTTGATAAAGCCTGTTGAATCTTTGTATCGGTACTTTCTAAAGTATAGTTATTGGCAAGTTTTATTTTTAATGTCTCAGATGTTTCTTTTTTATTGGCAAATTCCGTTATATACTCATCTATTTTTGTCGTTTCTTCTAAATAATCTCTTAAATAATCATTAAAACTATAGCCCGTGACATCATAATAAGTTTCACCGGTGGCAAGGCCATCACCAAGAGTAACAATTTGGACAGTTTCATGATAAAAGAAACGGTAAATAATTAAAGAAAGGAGCGTCCCTAAAAAAATGGTAAATAGGATAACTTTTTTCACGTTAAATCACCTATTAAAGTTTATAAAATAGGCAAAAAAATTATTCTTCGATAAGACTTATTTCAGCACCGACATTGGAAAGTTTAGAAACGATATGTTCATAACCTCTTAAAATATGTTCGATGTTCGCGATTTTGGTTTGACCACTGGCAATTAAACCTGCAATGACTAAAGAGGCTCCCGCTCTTAAATCACTGGCTACCACATCATTTCCATATAAAGGAGTAGGCCCCTTTATATAAGCGGTTTGATTTGAAATCGTTATATCAGCGCCCATTTTATTTAAACAAGGTACTTGGCCCATACGATTGGAATAAATTGTTTCTTCTAAAATACTAAGACCTTTACATTGGGTCATTAAAACACTCATCGGTTGAGCAAGATCCGTTGGAAAACCAGGATAAATAAGAGTGGTAATATTAAATGGTTTTAAATTTTCATTTCTATTTAAACAAATAGTATTTTCTTTTATTGTAAAATCAACACCAATTTCTTCTAACTTGGCTAAAAGAGAAGTAAGATGTTCGGGAATAATATTAGAAATAACTAAATTTTTACCTAAAAGCGCCCCCATAATGATATATGTCCCAGCTTCAATCCTATCAGGGATAACTTCTATCATTGCTTTATGTAAATAATTAACACCTTCAATGGTTATTTTACTTGTTCCAGCACCTTTTATTTTAGCTCCCATATTATTTAAAAACGTCGCGACATTAACAATTTCTGGTTCTTTCGCGGCATTGTTAATAATAGTCGTTCCTTTAGCCTTAACCGCAGCAAGCATAATATTTATCGTTGCTCCAACACTGGCAAAATCAAGATAAATTTTAGCTCCCGTAAGTTCTTCGGCATCAATAATGTATTTACCTTTATCTTCTGTTATGGTTGCCCCCATTAAAGAGAAGCCTTTTAAATGAAAGTCAATTTTTCGATTACCAATTTGACATCCCCCAGGAAAAGAAATTTCTACATGCTTAAATTTACCCAGTAAAGCCCCCATAAAATAATAACTGGCTCTTAGTTTAGAAGATAATTCTTCAGGAATCGCTTTATTCTGAATAGCTGTCGCATCAATAAGCATTTTATCTGAAGAAACAGTGACTTTACCCTTTAATAGTTCAATAATGCAAATTAAGTCATCACGATCTGATATTTCAGGCATGTTAAAAATACTTGCTTGTTCATCACATAAAATAGAAGCCGGTATTAAAGCAACAGCGCTATTTTTAGCTCCGGATATAGGTATTGTTCCACTTAATGTATTCCCACCATTGATTCTTATTTTTTGCATAAAATCACTTTCCTTTTTCTCAACAGTATTTATGATACCAAATTTTATATTTTTTTGAAATAACTTTAAGCTAAAAGATGTAAAATTGCTAAACTAAATAAAAGAATAAGACCGAAAAGAGAAGCTGTTTTGCCAAGATGATTAGAAGCAAATTTACCGATAAATAAGCCCAGTAAAGTAAAAAGAAAACTTACAAAGGAAAAAATAAACATAGCTAAATAACTATTTTGGGTGATAGCTTTTAAACCAAGACCGGTTGAAAAGGCATCAATAGATACGCCAAAGGAAAAAAGAAAAATGCCGATTAACGATAAATCATAAGAAATTTTTTCTTCTTTTTTTAACATTTCAAATAAAAGATTAAAAGCTAAAAACAGCAAAATACAGCCTAAAAAGAATTCACTATTAATACTAAAAAAAGAAATGATTTTAACACCTAAAAAATTACCACATAAAGGCATTAAAAAATGCATAAGTCCTACCATAAGAGCAATTTCAAATATTTTTTTACGAGAAATATTATAGGTTCCTAAACTTAAAGAAAGTGAGAAAGTGTCCATGCTTAAAGCAACCGCGATACTGATAATATTTAAAAATTCTTTCATAATGTCTCCTGCTAATTTTTATGAAAGAAAGGGTATTTTTATGAGAAGTATTTCTGAAGAACATCTCTGACATAAAACTTATAGTCCACATCCGTTGTGTTATTATTTTTGGCATCTAATAAACAAAGTGGAGGAAACATTACACACCACCAATTTTCACCACTTCCTTTGCCAAGGGTTATAACAAGAGATTCATAATCGCCACTGGGGTAGGTAACGCCTTTATAAGTTTTCGTTGGAAAATAGTTTTGCCCAAAAGAAATCGTGGCTGCACTGTAATTATTTACGGTTTTCGTTATCCAAGGCAAATTATCTTCGATAATTTTTTTTGCTTCTTCACTCGTTTTAGCATCCTGCATAAGAGTGTCTAATTTATTTTCAACTTCTTCTTTCACTTTCATTTTTAAGGCTTGGTCTTCATAAGAATTAGAATTGGCAATTACTCGAAATCGAATAGCGTAATCAGGAATAATAATTTCTTCTTTATGCGTGCCAAAATAAATAACAAAAAAAAGGAATAAAATAGGAATAACTTTTTTCATGGTATCACCTATTTCATTCATGGTTAAAGAAAAGTTTTTTTATACAATTTTTTCTAAAAAAACAAAACGATCACGACCCGCAAGGTCTTTTTGAACTTGAAGATGATAATCAGGTAAATATTTTTCTTGTAAATTTTTCATAGCCGCTTTTTGATAAGCGCCCATTTCAAAAATGACCCAACGAGGTTTATTTTCTGTCAAAGATATTTTTTGTAAAATCTTATGATAAAATTCCATGCCTTCTTCCTCGGCATATAAGGCTAAAGAAGGCTCATATTTTGTATTTGGACTT
Organism: uncultured Bacilli bacterium; assembly: GCA_934101275.1. Lineage (GTDB taxonomy): Bacteria > Bacillota_I > Bacilli_A > RF39 > UBA660 > Ventrenecus. Next base: position 23,767 of record CAKOQM010000013.1, on the reverse strand, counting down.
ACGTATTCCTCTTTTTTTACATAAGGTGGATTACTTATTATAATATCGTAGTTTTCATAAGAAACATCAAACATAGAAATTTCTTCAAATAAAATATCTACCTTATTTTGAAGAGCATTTTCTTGCGCTAGAGAAAGAGCTTTGGAAGAAATATCAACCGCCTTAATCTCACAAGGCAAGTTTTTCTTTAAAGCAATGCTGATACAACCACTGCCCGTACCAAGTTCTAAAATGCGTAGATTTTGTGCTGTTTTAAATTTATCAATGACTTTTTGAACAAGTTCTTCCGTTTCAAATCTCGGAATTAAAGCTCTTTCATCCACTTTAATATCGACATTTAAAAAGGGAACCGAACCAATAAGGTATTGAACAGGGTAATCATTTTCTATTTTTTTTATTATTTCTTCTAGATTATTTGGATATTTTTCTTGTAAAAGTTTAAAATCAACATCAGTAATAAAAGAAGGTTTCATAAATGTTTTTGCTCCTCTTTTAAATAATTTCTATCCCAGACTTTTTTAGGTACTAAAATCATTTGAATAAAGGCTTCATCTTTTTGGGTATCAATTTTAACATCAGTTACTTTAACTAAACTACCACAGTTCAAAAGGTACTCTACTTCATCTTTATAAAATGAAGTTTCTAAAAAAAGTCCATCTTGACTATCTTTAGGAATAATATATTCTATTTGAATATTATTTTGTTCCCACGCCTTCTTATTTTCTTTAAAAAAACATCTTTCTTCTAATAAAGAAGTACTTATAAAAGCTTTATTGTACATATATTGGTTTAAAAGGCAAGTAAGATCTTCTAAAGAAGAAATTCCATATGAACGAAATTGCCCTAAATTTGTTCCACGATAAGTTACTATATTATTTTCCAAAGGAATTGCCTTATCAATGATTTTTTCAAGATCATTTGAATATTCTGAGTAATATTTTTTATCATCCTCTGTTAATTTTCCTAATATTTCATAATCCCATGTTCCATGTTTTAAAGCATTTATTCGACCGTAAATAAGGTTAGTATAAGATTTTAATTTATCAGCTTCTGACCAAGTAATATTCAAATTAGTTTCTTTAAAATAATTCTTAATTTCTTCTTCTGTTTTAAATCTTACACAAAAATCTTTTGAAATTAAAGTAAGGTATGTATCAATGTCATTTATACTATCCCCAAGATCACTTAAAATAAATCGTGTAATCCAATCTTTTTTATATTCCATCAAAATTTCCTTTCTATCAAAATATAGTTTTAATAATTTTTGCTACTTTTCTTAAAAGAAAAGAAGCTATTAAGCCTCTTCTCCTTTTAATTTTCTTTTTAAATCTTCGGTAATTAACGCATCAATAATAGGTTCTAAATCGCCATCCATCACTCGATCTAAAGCCATGATAGAAAAACCAATACGATGATCTGTCACCCTATTTTGAGGATAATTATACGTTCTTATTTTTTCAGAACGGTCACCGGTACCAATTTTACTTTTTCTTTCTGTACCTAAAGAAGCTTCTTTTTCTTGTTCCATTTGATCATACAACTTAATCTTTAAAAGTTGCATTGCCTTATCCTTATTACGAAGTTGACTTCGTTCATTTTGGCAAGTCACTACGGTATTCGTTGGTAAATGGGTAATTCGAACGGCGGAATTGGCGGTGTTAACGCTTTGGCCACCCGCCCCACTTGAGTGATAAACATCAATCTTTAAATCGCTTTCTTTAATATCAATGTCGATATCGTCTCGTTCTGGCATAACCAAAACGGTTGCGGTCGATGTATGAACACGTCCTTGGGTTTCAGTAACAGGAACTCTTTGAACACGGTGAGCTCCACTTTCATACTTTAATTTAGAATATACATTTTCTCCTTTGATAATACATTCTACTTGGGAAAAACCACCAGATGCTCCTTCGACTTCATGGTTTATTTCGATTTTCCAACCATTTTTTTCGGCATAATAGGTATACATTCTTAAAAGATCACCCGCAAAAATATTGGCTTCATCCCCACCAGCAGCGCCTCTTATTTCCATGATAACATTTTTTGTATCATTTTCATCTTTAGGAATAAGTAAAATTTCAAGTTCTTCATTTAGTTTTGTTATTTTTTCGGTATTTTCTGTTATTTCCAATTCGGCCATTTCTCTAAAATCAGGATCATTGACAAGAGATTTAGCTTCTTCAACATTTTTTTCACACTCTTGTAACTCATCATACTTTACAACAATTTCTTTTAAGTCACTTTGTTCTTTGGAGAGTGTTTTTAATTTTTGAAAATCACTCATAACCTCTGGTTGCATAAGTTCATTCGTTACTTCTGCGTAACGTTTTTTTATACTTTCTAATTTTTCTTTCATAAAGACTCCTATTCTGCTAAGTTATCTTCATCTTCAATAACAACTAAATCTTTTAAATCATTTTCCGTATCATCGTCTACTTCATCTTCATCGTAATAATTATCTAGATTTTCTTCTTCTTCTGTTTCAGCTTCGGTTTCTTCTGGCTCTTCTTCGAAATCATCGTCTTCTTCAACGACTAATTTTTCACTATGACGAGATTTTAAATCCCAAAAACCATTTTCTAACATAATAAATTTTTTATCCGTTGTTAGAATTTCAAAAAAGTCACCAATTAAATTTTCATAATCCGCTTCACTTAAGCCTTTTAAATCACAAATTTGTTTGAATAAATCAGTAATTTTCATTTTTTTATTCGTTTCTTCTAATATTTTATAAGCTAATTCATCATATCCAAGATTATCAATTTCCTCAGTGGTTAATTCTTTTAAATTTTTCATTTTTTACATCCTTTCTGGTATCTTTATACTTAATATATTTAATAAGTCTTTAATAATACGATTGGTTAATTGTAAAACAAAGAGCCAATTTTGTTTCTTTTCTTCATCTTCTAAATTATTTATATGATTATTTTCATAAAAAGCATTCATATTCACACATAATTCATAAATATAATTAGCGATAATGGAAGGAAGCCTTAAACTTACGGCATAATTAACAATATTTTCTAATTCCATTAATTTAAGTCTTAATTCTCTATCCTCATCGTTGTATATTGTTTCATTTAAGTTTGCAAGAGAACAATTTTCTTTTTTTAAAATATTTTGAACTCTTAAATAAGTATATAAAATATAAGGTCCTGTTTTGCCGGTTGTTTGAGAAAATTTATTGATATCAAAAATATAATCTTTCTCACGATTGTTTTGTAAATCGGCAAATTTGATAATTGCATTAACGAGGATATTTAAATCTTCTTCTGTCATTTGTTTATTCTTCTCACTGGAAGACAAGAAAATTTCTTTGGTTTCTTTAAATAAATCATCCAGTTTTGGCGTATGACCCGAACGGGTTTTAAAAGGTTTCCCATCGGCCCCATTAACGGTACCAAAACCTAAAAATTCAAATTTTTGGGGTAAATTTAACTGTTCGCAAACACGGAAAACAGATTCAAAATGAAGATTTTGACGTCTATCGGCGACATATAAAATACGATTGGGATTAAAATCTAAAACACGTTGTTTAATCGTTCCTAAATCGGTAGTACCATATAAATACGCACCATTACTCTTTTGATAAATTAAAGGAGGTAATTCTTTGGCATCTGTATCTTTTTTGACATCAATAATTTTAGCACCTTCACTTATTTGGAGTAGGTTTTTACTTTCTAAATCTTTCGTTAGCATTTCAATATAAGGATACGAATCACTTTCACCGTACCAATAATCAAAAGAAACATCTAGGTAATCATATATTCTTTTAATATCTTTGCAAGATAAATCTCTTATCACATGAAAGTAGGCTTGATATTCTTCATTGCCATCTTGCAATTGTTTAGTAATATCCGCGCATATTTGTTTAACACTTTCGTCTTCTTTACATAAAGCACTCATTTTAGGATATATTTCTTCTAAAATAGCTAAAGAAATTTTATCAAGAGGGATATTTTCTTTTTTAAGACCATAGATAACTTGACCGATTTGTAAGCCGTAATCCCCTAAATGGACATCACTGATAACTTCATGACCCATGAACTTTAACATTCTTTTAATTGCTTCGCCCACGACAGCACTTCTTAAATGGCCAACGTGTAAAGGTTTGGCGATGTTTGGTCCTCCATAATCAATAACAATCGTTTCTTTTTGAGGTTTTTGAATACCATATAAAGGCTCATTCATCATTTTATTAAGGTTTTCATTAATTTCTTTCTCACTTAAAGTAAAATTAACAAAACCAGGAGCCATAGCTTCAACTTTGGCAAAGGAAGGATTTCCTTGTAATTTTTCTGCGATTAAAGAAGCCATTTCTAAAGGATTTTTATGATAAATTTTAGCTAATTTAAAAGCACCATCAAATTGATAATCGGCTAGGTCCTTACGATTGGATACAATAACATTGACCTCATCCATAGGCATATTTTGTTCATTAAGGACTTCTTTTAAAAGGTCTTCTATTTTATTTGCTATCATCATTTTCACCTTCTAATTCTATACAAACTTCTGTTTCTTCGTCATCTGTTTCTATGAAATATTTTAAATTTATCGTATTTTTCATCTTCATAAGAGTAGCATACTCTACTTGAACTTGCAAGTCATATTGCTCTTTTTTTAAACGAATCTCACTGGTTTGATTTCTCACACTTAAGAAAAAGGAATAATCATCATTTTCTCTTGTAAATTCCATATTATCTAAATCAAGAAAATGTTTCATCTCATCCCATTCAAATTCTAAAATGTTATCTTTTAGTTCGTAAGGAAGATGATTTCCTTCGGCAATTATTTTATTCTTTTTTTTAATTCGACAGTTTAATGGCAAAGACCATCACCTCTTTTTTCCGGTACATTATAACATGCTTTTACTAGAAAAAGAAGAACTTTTTTTCATACTTATATTTTACAAAAAAATTTACATAATAACTTTAGGTGAAAACAATGAAATTATTAAAATGGAGTATGAAATTTTGTTTGTTTGGTTTTCTAAGTGCTATAGTAATATTAATAGGTATTTATGTTTATGCTTTTTTTTCGCCAAAATTAGAACTTAAGAACATGGGCAAAATATTTCTTTATGATAATCAGGAAAATTTGGTCTATCAAGGATCCGGTTCTAATGAATGGATGAGTTTGAGTGATATCTCCTCAGACTTAAAAAATGCCGTCATTAGCGTGGAAGATAAAAGCTTTTATCATCATTTAGGCTTTGATATTCCAAGAATTGGGAAGGCTTTGGTAACAAATTTTTTATATCACACAAGACAAGGAGCCTCCACCATTAGTCAACAGTACATCAAAAATATGTTTTTAACATTTGATCAAACTTGGGCAAGAAAAATAGAAGAAGCTTTTTTAACGATTGAACTGGAAGTTCATTATAGTAAAGACAATATTTTAGAAGGCTATTTAAACACGATTAATTATGGCGAAGGAAACTATGGCATTGAAGATGCGAGTAACTATTATTTTAATAAAAGTAGTAAAGATTTGTCTTTAGAAGAAGCTATCATGCTCGCAGGTATTCCTAAAAATCCTAGTAATTATAATCCTGTTAGTGATTATGAAGCTTGTATTAAACGGGCTTGGGTTGTCGCGGAAGCTATGAAAAAAAACGGTTACTTAACAGATGAAGAATATAACCATTTATTTGAGAGTGAAATTCCTATTTATGGCCAAAGAGATAAAAATAATTTACAAATGATTTTATATTACCAAGATGCAGTTTTATCCGAACTTAAAAATATAAAATCCGTTCCTACTTCTCTTTTAGAATCGGGAGGACTTAAAATTTACACGACTCTTGATACCGATATGCAAAGTACTATGGAAAAGACAATTTTAAATTATATGGGAAGTCAAGAAGAATTGCAAGTGGCAAGTATAATGGTAGAACCCAAAACCGGTAAAATAAGAGCTTTATCCGGAGGACTTAACTATGCCAAAAGTCAGTATAACCGGGCAACAAAAGCCAAACGCCAAGTAGGAAGTACAATGAAACCTTTTTTATATTATGCAGCTTTAGAAAATGGCCTTGTTTCTTCTTCTACTTTTAAAAGTGAAGAAACATCTTTTCATTTTGCCAATAATCAAATTTATTCTCCCAACAATTACAATCAAATCTATGCCAATAAAGATATCACTATGGCCGCGGCCATTGCCTATTCGGATAACATTTATGCCGTGAAAACTCATTTATTTTTAGGAACCGAAGTTTTAGTCGATACGGCGAAAATAGTTGGTATTCAAGAAAATTTAGTGGGAAACCCTTCTCTTGCTTTAGGAACTAGTGAACTTAATATGTTGGATTTTGCTCATGGTTATAACACTTTAGCAAGTGGTGGAGATGAAATAGAACCTTATTTTATTGAAAAAGTAGAAGATTTAGATGGTAACATTCTTTATGAACATAAAGTAAAGCATAATATTGTTTTAAACAGTAATTATGTTTATATTTTAAATGAAATGATGACCAATACAACGAATAAAAATTTTACGAGTTATACGACTCCCACCGCGCTTTCTCTATCCTCAAGAATGTCCCGGAAATACGCCTTAAAAACCGGAACAACAAACACAGATTCTTGGAGTGTAGGTTATACACCTTCTCTAATGATGATGGTTTGGGCAGGAAACGATGAAGCGAAAGAAATTGATGCTAAGGCGAGTTTCTATTCTAAAAATATTTGGTTAGATACTATGGAACAAGTTTTAAAAGATGATGAGTGGTATCAAAAACCTCAAAATGTGATTGGGGTGGTAAAAAACGGGATTACAGGCGAACAAAATTCTAAAGAAAACAGTGCCATTTTCTATTATGTTAAAGGTTCAGAAGTTGAAACAGCGAGTAAAGAAGAGTAAAAAAAATAATGGTTATCGCTAATCATTATTTTTTATATTGATGGTCATTTGATAATTACCTGTTAAATCAAGTTCATCAAGACTAATACTGAAACCTCTTTCTTCTAAAGAAGCTACTAATTGTCTAATTTCCCCAATCGCGGTTTTTAAATCAAGACCTTTTTCTTCTTTAACAATATTATGATAATTTGGGTCAAGTTTGATAACTGAATCCATTGGGTCAACAATTTCTTCTTCAGGATCATTTTTAATTTCTTCAATTTGATTAACATTTTGCTTATTATCTTTATTATCAAAGAAAAATGGCATAATGACATCTTCTTCTTGAGGTTTAGTAAAATCATCTAAAACTTCAATAGAACTTGAAACTGGTTTAACCGTATTATTAATTGCATTGTTCACATTATCTGCTTCGTCTTCTAAGAAATTAAAGAATTTACTTGGTGAAGTTTGGGCTGTCGTATCACTTGGCATTTCAATTTCTTTATTTTTGGTATCAATTTGAATGTCTTGACTGTTGTTCATAATCGTATTTATATCCGGTGATTTAACGCGGCTTACAGCCTCATCGGTAACTTCTCCTTTCGCTTTTTTAATAGCTAAATCAAGTTCACGAACGTTCCATCTTTTAGAGATAATCTTTTGTAACCATTCGGCTTGTTCTTCTTTAGGAAGAGCCAAAAGACTTCTTGCATGACGTTCACCAATTTTGTTTTGAAGAAGGGCATCCTGAACTTCTGGAGCAAGGTTAAGTAAACGAAGTTTATTCGCGATGGTACTTTGACTTACCCCCATTTTTTTAGCAAGTTGTTCTTGGGTCATATAGCCCCGGTCTAACAAATTTTTATAAGATTTTGCTTCCTCGATTGCCGTTAGATTTCTTCTTTGAATATTTTCAACAAGGGCAATTTCAGCACTTTTGTTATCATCAATATCTGAGATAATTGCTGGAACGGTTCTTAGTCCTGCCATAGTCGATGCTTTATATCTCCTTTCACCAGCGATAATCTCATATTTATCGCCTAACCTTCTTAATACTAAAGGTTGAATAATGCCATGTTGTTTGATAGACTCCGATAATTCTTTTAATCCTTCCTCGTCAAACGCAAGTCTTGGTTGAAAACGATTTGGAATAATGTCTTCTATAGGTACTTGTATTACTTTTTGATCTGTATTCACTTAAAATCAGCCCCTTACCGCTTATTGTACTATATAATTAATTCTATCAGCAAATGAAAAAATAAGCAATAGCTTTTTTCACATAGAAAAAGAAGCCTTTTTATAATTTTTGCTTCTTTATTTTTTCATATAAGCGAGGATATTTTAAATTGGTTTCTTTATCTTTGATAATTAAAAGTAAAGTTCTTTTACCAGCCTCAAAAGGTAATGAAAAAGAAAATTCTTTGTCTAAATGACAGTTTAATACTTTTAAAGCGGATGTGGCATTTTCTAATTCTTCTTCTACACTACTTTTCATAACTAAAAATTGACCATTTACTTTTAAATAAGGAATATTAAGCTCTAACAAAATACGAAGTTCCGCCACCGCTCTTGAGGTAACTAAATCAAATTGTTCCCGATGATTTTGAACGTAGTTTTCCGCCCGGTCATGCACCGTTGTCACATTTTTTAAATTTAGTTTGGCAATAAGTTCGTCTAAAAATTTAATTTTTTTATTGTTAGAATCTAATAATGTTATTTTTAAACTTGGGAAAACAATAGCTAAAACAACACCTGGAAAACCGGCACCTGTACCTACATCTAAAATGGTTTCATCCTTAAATTCATGTATTTTAACAAGCGTTAAAGAATCATAAAAATGTTTCAAATAAATATCATTGGGTTCCTTTATAGCCGTTAAATTCGTATGTTCATTATAAGTAATTAAAAATTTACAATAAGTGTCTAGTTCTTCTTTTTGTTTAGATGTTAAGAAAATATTTAACTTAGCTAATTCTTCATAAAATGTTTCTTTATTCATCTTTGCCGTACTCTTTCTTTAAATAAACACTTAAGATGCTTAAATCACTTGGATTAACACCGCTTATTCGAGCTGCTTGTCCTAAAGAAATCGGTCTTACTTTATCGAGTTTTTGACGGGCTTCCGAAGCAAGATTTTTGACATTATCATAATTAATATCTTTAGGAATTTGTTTTTCTTCTAATTTAACCATTTTTTCAGCTTCTTTATATGCTTTTTTAATATAGCCCTCATATTTTATCATGATTTCTAATTCTTCTGTGATTTCTTTATCAAAAGAAATCGTCGTAAATTGATTTAAAAATTCACACCTTATTTCAGGACGTTTTAATAAATCATAGAAACTTTCCGTTGCAATAGGAACAATATAATTATTTTCTTCAAAAATCTTTTTTATTTCTGGGGTTATTTTTAATTTGGTAGCTTTTAGAAACGCTTCACATTGAATCAAATTCTCTTTTTTAGTTAAGTAATTTTGATATTGAGTATCCGTGATGGTTTTCTTTTCATGAGCATAGTCTCTTAATCTTAAATCAGCATTGTCATGACGAAGTAAAAGTCTAAATTCAGCTCGAGAAGTTAACATTCGGTAAGGTTCATGAGTACCTTTAGTGACTAAATCATCAATTAAAACACCAATGTAAGCATCGTTTCTTTTTAAAATAAGTGGTTCTTCATTTTCAAGTTTTAAAGCCGCATTAATACCTGCCATAAGTCCTTGGCCAGCAGCTTCTTCATAACCACTGGTACCATTTATTTGGCCAGCCGTATATAAATTTTCAAGAACTTTATTTTCTAAAGTAGGTTTGATTTGTAAAGGGTCAATAGCATCATACTCGATGGCATATGCATATTTTGAAATAATAGCTTTTTCAAGACCTGGTAAAGTATGGACCATTTTTTCTTGAATATCACGTGGCATAGAAGTAGAAAAGCCTTGTAAATACCACTCATCATAATATAAGCTTTCAGGCTCTAAGAATAATTGATGTCTTTCTTTATCTTTAAAACGAACGAGTTTATCTTCAATACTTGGACAATAACGAGGTCCAATACCCGTGACATAACCACCGTACATTGCCGATTTATCTAAATTATCTAAAATAATTTTGTGGGTATCCTTATTGGTGTAAATAAGGTAACAGCATTGTTGTTCACTTGGTGTATAAGTGGCTTTTTCATCATGCGAGAATGTCCAAAGGCAGTTATCACCCCGTTCTTTTTGCATTTTGGAAAAATCAATAGACGAAGCCTTAATTCTTTGCGGAGTTCCTGTTTTAAGTCTTTGAATTTCGAGACCATATTTTTTTAAATTATCACTTAAATGATTACTTCTTCTTTCTCCGTGAGGTCCACCTTCGGTGTTTTCACTACCAACTAAAATGTTTGCTTTTAAATACGTACCGGTCGTTAGAATAACACTTTTAGAAGTGATGCGGGTACCATCTTCTAAAATAACCCCTTCTACTTTACCATCATTTACAATTAAATCTTCGACCATACCTTCAATAATATCTAAATTAGGGGTATCCCTAAGGGCTTGACGCATATTTTTAGGATATGTTACTTTATCTGCTTGTGCTCTTAAGCTACGAACGGCTGGACCTTTTGAATTATTAAGCATTTTGATTTGAAAATGAGAACGGTCAGCAATTTTTCCCATCAAACCACCTAAAGCATCAATTTCACGAACAATGATTCCTTTCGCGGTGCCTCCAATGGAAGGATTACAAGGCATATCACCAATATTATTTATATTCATAGTAATTAAGGCTGTTTTGTGACCTTTAAAAGCCGCGATGTGACTGGCCTCAATACCAGCATGACCACCACCGACAACAATAATATCATATTTCATATTTCCACCTACTTTCCTAAACAAAATCTTTGAAAGATGTTATCCACAAGTTCTTCTTCATAATATTCGCCAATAATTTTTCCTAAATCTTCCCAGGCACTTTTTATATCGATAGCAAGCATATCAACAGGTACATCTTTTTTATTCGCTTCAATAACATTTTCTATTTTTTGCATAGCTTGTTTAGCCAAACTTATTTGTCTTGTATTAGCTAAATAAGTTAAATCTTTTTGACTTAAATCCTCTAAAGCAAATTCTTCTAAAATCGTTTCTTTTAACTCTTCAATTCCCTTTTTTTCGGTGGTACTACCATAGACAATTTTTTTATGCGTAGCAATTTCACCTATCTTACTTTCAAGATCGGTTTTATTTACAAAAACAAGACCAGGCATTGCTTCTATTTTATGAAGTAATTCTTTTTCTTCTTCATTCATCTTTTCATTATTATTTAAAACAAGAATGGTGTAATCCGCTTCTTCTAAAGCTTTTTTACTCTTTTCCACCCCTATTTTTTCAACAATATCTTCCGTTTCTCGGATACCCGCCGTATCGATGAAATTAAATAAAATACCTTTATAATTTAAAGAACCCTCTACCGTATCTCTTGTTGTTCCTGATATATTCGTAACAATTGCTTTTTCTTCTTCTAAAAGCGTATTTAATAAAGAGGATTTTCCAACATTAGGACGACCAATAATAGCTATATTTAAACCGTTTTTAATGATTTCACCATTTTTAGATTCATTTACTATCTTTGTTAAAGCTGTTTTTATCTCATTTAAACTGGGCTCTATGTTTTCTTTGGTTATCACAAGTTCATCGGTATATTCAGGATAGTCAATATTAACTTCAATATTGGCTAAAAGAGAAACCATTTTTTCACGTAATGTGACTATAAGTTCTTTCGTTTTACCCGTTAAGCCTTGCATGGCCATCTGGGCTTGCTTTTCGGTTTTGGCTTCTAATAAATCACTGATACTTTCGGATTCCATTAAACTGATTCGCCCATTTAAAAACGCTCTTTTGGTAAATTCTCCTGGCTCGGCCAAGACAGCTCCGCTTGTTAGTAACAATTCTAGTATCCTATTTGTTGTAACATAACCGCCATGACAATTTATTTCGACAATATCTTCTTTTGTATATGTTTTAGGAGCCCTCATAAGCATGACCAAAACTTCATCTATTTTTTCGTTGTCATCCATGATAAAACCATAATGAATGGTATGACTTGGAGCGTTAAAAAATTTTTTATTTGAAAAAATCTTAGAAACAAGAGAAATAGCTTCTGGACCACTTACCCGTACAATATTAATCGCTGAATTACCTATATTATTAGTTGATATAGCTGCGATGGTTGAATTCATTTACTTCACCTCTTTTTTTGGACATATTATAGCACTTATTTCTTCAAAAAAGCAGAAATTTTATTCTGCTTTAATTACAATATGTCTATTTGGCTCTTCACCAACACTCACCGTTGAAACCCCTTTAAAATTAATAAGTTTATTGTGGATAACTCTTCTTTCAAAAGAATTCATATTTTCAAGTTCTGCATCTACCTTTGTTGTTCTTACTTCTCTAGCTACTTTAACTGCTAATTTTTCAAGAGATTCGATTCTTTTTTCACGGTAGTTTTCCACATTTAAAATAACTTTTAAAGTGCTTGGCCAGTCTTTAGAAATATAGGCACGAACCATTTGTTCAAAAGCCTTTAAATTTTTACCATCTTTTCCAATTAATAAAGAATTATTAGAAGATGACATAACAATCTCATAACTTTGTGCATCTTCTCCTTCTAAAATTTCAAAAGAAACATCGATATCTAATTTTTCTAGAATCGTTTGTAAATAATTTTTAATTTCTTCTAAAAGTTCTTGATAAGAAATAGCCTTCACTTTATATGTCGTATTTTTAAATAGACCACCTGAATTTTCTTCAATAGTATACAAAATCTTTTCCGTATGAAGTTTATTTTTAGCTTCTTCTAAAGCGGCAATTTTACTTTTTGATTCCGTAATAACTGGCATAAAATCACTTCCGTTCCTTTTTTTCCTTATGTTTTACATCGATTACTTTTTTTCCTTTGGAATTTTCTTCTTTATCTAAAATCTTTTTAATTAAATAATTTTGGAAAACAGCAAAACCATTTGTCACAATCCAGTAAAAAGCAATAGCCGTTGGAAGTGAGAAAGAAGCAATAGAAATACTCACAATCATAAACATGAACATCATATTCATTTGTTTCATCATTTCATCATTCTGTGTTGTTTTCATAGAATTTTTAAATGAAATATACGTTGTGAATACAATTAAGAAAATAAGAACAATATAGATATAATGACCTTCGCTTAACCCTTTCCATGGGGTCATGCCTAGATTCATACCAAAAAGTTCTCCTTCAAAAATAGCTGGAACTTTATTGATTGCGGATAAAAAGGCAAAAAATAATGGAATTTGAATTAAAGCAATTAAGCAACCCGAAACTGGATTAATCTTATATTTTTGATAAACCATCATAGTTTCTTGGCTTTTTGCCATCATAGCTTCGTTGTCGGTACGACCAGCATATTTTTTTTCAATACGCGCAATTTCAGGTTGCATTTGTTGCATAACTTTGGATTGACGCATACTTTTTAAAGATAAAGGTAGCATAATTAAACGAATAAGTAGTCCTAAAAGGATAACCGAAATACCAAAATTATTAAATAAGTAGCCTACTTTTAAAAGTAAAAAGGCTAAAGGTTTAACAAGTATAGTTTGCCATAAACCATTATATTGACCAGATGCTGGTGTAAATTCTTCACAGGTTGGCAAATCACTTACCTTAACAGATAATTGGCCTTCATTTTCTTCATAAATTTTATAAAGTTCAGAATCTTTTTCTGGTTGACACAAAATATCTTTTTGAACACTTTGACCTGTTGTTTCATTAACAATAAGCTTGCCACTTTCATCTTTTAAATAATCATCATTTCCACAGCCACCCGTTAAAGAAATGGTTAGTAAAAGAATAATAGCTAAAAATTTATTTTTTACTTTCATATTTTTCTCCCTTAATTTTAATCAAATTTTCAAAACTTTCACTTAATTCTTTAAAGTTCAAATTCTTTGAGCTCTCTTTCATTATTATAATATAATCTTTATTATTCGGCAATGTCTTTTTATTAGCATCTAAGATGACTCTCATCCGCCTTTTTATTTTATTTCTTTCTACCGCATTACCAAGTTTTTTAGACACGGCAATCCCGAAGTGGGAATAAGAATATAAACTATCTCTTATATATAAGGTAAAATTTCTATTTTTAATATATCGCGAATTCTTGATAATATCTGTAAATTCTTGATGACTTTTAATCATTTCATTCTTTTTCATAAGAAACTCCTTCAAAAAAAAATTCCACATAAAAATTGTGGATTATTTACATAGTTCTTTGCGGCCTTTTTTTCTTCTTCTTTTTAAAATATTAGTTTTCTTTCTAGCAAAGAAACCATGTTTTTTAGCTCTTTTTCTTTTATTAGGTTGATAAGTTCCAATTTGCATAATTCTTCCCTCCTTCGTATAAAATGCTCCCTTATTATAATATCAATTCTAAAAGAAAGTCAATCTTTTCTTTCATGCCTTCTCAAAATGCATTTTATCCACATTTGTATCCACTTAAAAGTAACGTTATCCACATTTATTCATGCCAAAAAAAACTCTAATTGTGGATAACTTTAGCATTTTTTCACCTTTTTAACTATTTATCCACATAAAATGTGCATAACTTTGTGGATAACTTTAGGAGTTTAAGGCCGATAAAACCTACATTCTTCAACGTTATCCACATTATCCACATTTGGTATCTTCCACATTATGCACATTTTTGTGAATTTTGTGGATAGTGTGAATAATACGAATGTTGATAGTGTGGATAAGTCTTAAAAACATAGTATTTGTAAGGGTTTGTAGGCCTACTAAAATGTTGATAATTTGTGAATAATATGTTAGTATGAATTTTGTTCTTTTAAATTTTTTGAAAAAAGTGTAGAATATGGATAGCAAAAAACGAGTGGGGTGGTGAAATGGAGCAAAACAAGTTGTGGGAAGCAGTATTAAATGAAATATATCCAGAAGTAAATTCAGCTTCATTTCATGCCTGGTTTCATGATTTAAAACTTGTAAAAATTCAAGATAATAAGGTATATATACAAGTACCAATGGAGATACATAAAAGAATATTAACAACGAATTACTATAATTTAATTGATGATGCTTTTTATAAGATAACAAATAATAATTATGATTTTGAATTTTTATTAAAAGAAGAAATAGATAATAATCATTTAATAAAAGATGAACACCAAGACAAAAAAAGAGAAGAGATACCTTCTTTAATTGATACTATCCCCGAAATTCCTTTAGAAACACCGGAAAAATGGGAAACCAACCTAATTCCAGAATTAAACTTTGATAATTATGTCGTTGGAGATTCCAATCGACTTGCGAAAACCGCAGGAATGATTGTTGCCGAGCAACCCGGAAAAGTCCATAATCCTTTATTTATATATGGAAAAAGTGGTCTTGGTAAAACACATTTAATGCACGCGATTGGTAATTATATAGTTGCCCATTCTAAAAAAAAGGTATTATATACAACCAGTGAAATGTTTAAAGACGATTATATCAATATATCAAACTCTGAAAACAAAGAAAATAATATTCAAGTTGCCGCGAACTTCAAGAAAAAATACCGTGATGTCGATGTTTTAATTATTGATGACATCCAGTATTTAGTCGGGGCAGAGAAGACACAGCAAGAATTTTTCCACACATTTAACGCCTTACACCAGGCTAATAAACAAATTATTATAAGTTCCGACCGTAGTCCAGATGACTTAAAATTGTTAGAGGAAAGACTTCGAAGCCGGTTTATGTGGGGGCTTCCGGTAGATATTTATCCACCTGATTTTGAATTACGATGTAAGATTATTAAAGCAAAACTAAAAAATATGAGCATAAGCTCTATTATTGATGAAGAAGTTATTGAATACATCGCTAATAGTTGCCAAAATGATGTTCGTTTCTTAGAAGGGGCTCTTAATCGTCTTATGGCTTATACAGCAATGATTGTACCAGAAAAAATCACTTTAAACTTTGCGATTGAAGCCCTAGCTGATTTCTCAAACGTTTATAAATCCAACAGTATTGAATCGATTCAAAAAGCGGTGGCTGATTACTTTAATATTCATGTGGATGATTTAAAAGGAAAAAAAAGAAGTAATGATATTGCCTATCCAAGGCAAGTTGCCATGTACCTATGTCGTGCTTTAACTGAAGAAAATCTTAACCGCATCGGCTTAGAATTTGGAGGTAGAGATCATTCCACAGTCATTCATGCCTGTGATAAGATTTCTGAGGAATTAAAAAGCAATAAAAATTTGGAAAATTCCATCAATGAAATAAAAAATAAAATGTAAATGTGGATAAAATGTGGATAACTTTTGATAAATGTGCATAACTTTGTGGATAACTTTGGTCATTTAGGCCCGATAAAACCTACATTCTTCAAAGTTATCCACATTATCCACATCTATATTATTATTAATATATATTATATAATAAAAAAGAAAGAGGAGATTTTATGAAATTTGCAATTGAAAAAAGTTTATTATTAGAAAATTTAAACAATGTGGTGAAAGGAATATCCACAAAAAATGTTATTCCTGTTTTGAATGGTATAAAATTTGATTTAAAAAATGAAGGACTCACTTTAATGGCTAGTGATAGTGAACTTACAGTAGAATCTTTTATTGAAAGTAAGTTAATTACTAACATTGAAAAAACAGGTACCATTATTATTAGTAGTAAGTATATCTTAGATATTATTAGAAAAATGCCTAGTGATATTATTAACTTTGAAATGATGGACGGTTTAAAAATTAAAATTTATTCTGATTTTAACCAATATAATTTAAACTGCTTAGACCCTAGTGATTATCCTAGCATTAAGTTATTAACACAAAAAGATCCTATTATTATTAAAGCATCTATTTTAAAAGAACTTATCAACCAAACAAGCTTTGCTATCTCAACTCAAGAATTACGTCCTATTTTAACAGGTTTAAATCTTAAAATTAATGGTGACTTACTTGAATGTATTGCTACAGACTCTTATCGTTTAGCTAAGAAAAATATAAAATTACCAAATCCTATTGTTGGAGATGTTAACATTGTTATTCCTGGTAAAAATGTAACAGAGCTAGAACATATTCTTGTTGATGATGAAGATGTTTATATTCATGTTTTCAATAACCGTGTTTTATTCCAATATAAAAACATTAAATTCCAAACGAATCTTTTAAGTGGAAGTTATCCAAATACGACAAACCTAATTCCTACCGAATTTGAGATTATTGTTCAAAGTAAAAAGAGTGATTTTATGGGAGCCGTTGATAGAGCTGCATTATTAACTCAAGGCAAAGATAAAAACATTATTAAAATGAAAATTGAAAATAAAGAAATGACAATTCATTCTTTTGCTTCTGAAATTGGTAAAACCGAAGAAAAAATTAAAATTGATACAAGTGAATCATCAAACATCGATATTTCTTTCAGTGCTAAATATATGATGGAAGCTTTAAAAACAATTAAAGATGAAGATATTTTGATTCTTTTAAACAATGATGTAAAACCACTTGTTATTAAATCTTTAACCGATGAATCCCTTATTCAATTAATTTTACCTATCAAAACGTATTAAAAAATGGCTAAATGGCCATTTTTTTCATAATTCGACAAATTATTCTCTTTCAAAGTGTTAAGGTAAGACCAATTTTTCAATTGAAGGGGGAATTTAAATGAAAAATTATGAAATCAATGCTGATACTTTGGCACTTATACCGGTGAATAATAATACCGTTAAAGTTTATGAATATGATGAAGAATTTATTGTTAACAAAAATGTGAATCAAATCATGGAAGATAGCTGTAAATATTTCGGAAGTTCTTTAGAAGGACGAAAAAAAGGAACAGAGGCTATGATTGGCTTAAATTATAAAGCACCCATTATTGTCGAAGAAACGAATGAATTGATATTCTTTCCAATGAATTCATCAAGATATCATGATACACCGTGGATAAGTTTAAAACACATAAAAAAATACTATAAAACAGATGAAGGAATTGTTATTGAATTTCTCAATGATAAAAAAATAATTTTAAATATTTCATTTGGTGTTTTGGATAATCAAGTTTTGCGTGCTACTCGCCTAGAAAGTGCTTTAAGAGGCCGTAAATTAAGAAAAAATCGTTTAAAAAAGAGTGAAGATATGTTATAATCTTCTCAGGTATCGGAGTATTGTGTTACCTATTATTTTTCTTAAAATTAAATTTAGGGGGCATTTATGAGAATTAATAGTTTATCTTTACTAAATTTTCGTAATTATGAACATCTTCATGTTGATTTTCATGAAAAACTAAATTTAATTTATGGAAAAAATGGTTCAGGAAAGACCAATTTAATTGAAGCCATTTATGTGCTTTTTTTAACCCGTAGTTTTCGGCTTACGAATGAAAAAAATTTAATCACTTTTTCTAAAGATTTTTCAAGAGTAGAAGGAAATATTGATAAAAAAGGCACTTATAATTATCGTGTTTACTTAACAAAAGAAGGTAAAACAGTTAAAATTAATGGTGAAAAAATTAAAAAGATTAGCGATTATATTTCTAATATTGCTTTGGTTTTATTTCACCCTGATGATTTAAAATTTATTAAAGATGCTCCAAGTACCCGCAGAAAAACTTTGAATATTTCTATTTCTTTAATTGACATTTCTTATTTAAGAGCTCTTAATCAGTATCAAATACTTTTAAAGCAGAGAAATGCCTATTTAAGACAAATGGCTGTCGATGCAACACAGCCATCTGAATATCTACTTATTTTAACGACTAAACTTATTGAATATGGTTATGAAATTTATCAAAAACGTAAAAATTTTATTGAAAGTATGAAAAAGTATCTTCCAGAAATATATAAAAAGATTACGAATTTAGATAAATTGCATCTTCTTTATCAGTCACCGTATGAAAATAATACCAAAGAAAGCCTTTTAGAGCTTTATAAGAAAAATTTTATTAAAGATTTAAAATTAGGTAAAACAAATATTGGGATACATATGGATGATTTAAGTTTTGTTTTGGATGATAAAGATTTAAAAGATTATGGAAGTGAAGGGCAACAAAAAAATGCCATTATAGCTTATAAGTTTAGTGAATTAGAAATATTTAAAGAAAAGACAGGAAACTATCCTATACTTATTTTAGATGATTTATTTAGCGAGTTGGACGTGGAAAAAATAGAGCATATTTTAACTTTTTTGAAACCAGAAGTGCAAACGTTCATAACAACAACCGAACTAAATACGTTTAATTTTATAGAAAATTTTTCTTATAAAGCCTTTGAAATAAGTGATGGGAAAGTTGTGAAGGAGAGTAAGCATGGAAAATGAAAAAGTTGAACACTATGGCGATAGTGATATTCAAGTTTTAGAAGGCCTTGAAGCTGTTCGTAAAAGACCTGGTATGTATATTGGTAATACAAATGAAGCAGGCTTGCATCATCTTGTTTGGGAAATTGTGGATAACGCAGTTGATGAAGCGTTAGCCGGATATTGTGATGATATCGAAGTTGAAATTGGTAAAGGCAATGTTATTACCGTTAAAGATGATGGTCGTGGTATGCCAACCGGAACAAATAGTAAAACAGGGTTATCCACTATTGAAACTATTTTTACCGTATTACATGCTGGTGGAAAATTTGGCGGTGGTGGATATAAGGTATCCGGAGGACTTCATGGTGTTGGTGCCAGTGTTGTTAACGCCTTATCAGATTGGTTAGAGGTAAGAGTATATCGGGATGGAAATGTTTATTTTATGCGTTTTGAAAATGGAGGACATCCTGTTGAACCATTAAAAATTGTAGATAAGTGTAGTGAGGACAGAACCGGAACAACTGTAACGTTCCATGCGGATTCTTCTTGCTTTGACACGACTATTTATAACTGGGATATCTTACACAAACGTTTACAAGAAATGGCTTTTTTAAACAAAGGCATTCGTATTACTTTAATTGATCATCGTGAAGACGAAAAGAAAGAGATTTTTCATTATAATGGCGGTATTATTGAATACGTTAATATGCTTAATAAAAATAAAGAACCTTTATTTGATGATGTTGTTTACATAGAAGGAAGAGAAGACGATGTTTTAATTGAAGTAGCTCTTCAATATAACGATTCTTATAATTCTCAAATTTATTCTTTTACCAATAATATTCACACGACAGAAGGTGGAACGCATGAAGATGGTGTTAAACAAGCTTTATCAAGAGTTATCAACAATTATGCTAAAGCTAATAAAATTTTAAAAGAAAACGATGACAGTATTACCGGAGAAGATACAAGAGAAGGTCTTGTGATGATTGTTTCTTGTAAACATCCTAATCCTCAATTTGAAGGACAAACAAAAACAAAATTAGGTAATAGTGAAGTAAGAAAAATTGCCAGTGATGTTTTTTCAAATGGTTTTGAACGATTTTTAATGGAAAATCCAGATGCAGCTCGCGCTATTGTGGATAAGTGTATGACGGCTTCTCGTGCCCGTTTAGCGGCCAAAAAAGCTCGGGAGTTAACAAGGCGTAAAACGGCTTTAGATGGCTTTAATACGATTGGCAAATTATCTGATTGTACAAGTAAGGATGCCTCTATTTCCGAAATATTTTTAGTCGAAGGGGATAGTGCCGGAGGTTCTGCTAAAGATGCAAGGATTCCAAAAACACAAGCTATCTTACCTCTAAGAGGAAAAATTTTGAATGTAGAAAAAGCTCGGCTTGATAGAGCCCTTTCCAATGAGGAAATTAGAACGATTATCACGGCTTTTGGTACGGGTATTGGGGATGATTTTGACTTATCCAAACTTCGTTATCATAAAATTATCATCATGACAGATGCCGATGTCGATGGAGACCACATTAGGATCTTGTTATTAACATTATTCTACCGTTTCTTTAGACCTATTGTTGAGGCAGGACATGTTTATGCAGCACAACCACCACTTTATAAGGTCGTTTATGGAAAAACAATAAAATATGTTCAAACGGATGAAGAATTAGCTGAATATCGTGCCACTTTACCACAAAATGCAAAAGTTATCGTTAACCGTTTCAAAGGTTTAGGTGAGATGGATGCCATAGACTTAAGAAATACAACTATGCACATCGAAAATCGTGTTTTAAGAAGAATTACCGTTGAAGATACAATGGCAGCAGATCAAGTATTCTCAGATTTAATGGGAGATGATGTTTCTCCAAGAAAAACATTTATTGAAGAAAATGCTCGTTTTGCTGAAAATCTAGATATATAGGAGGTTTCATATGGATAAAATAGTTGAAAATAATGTCGTTAAAGAAGTCCAAGCGTCCTTTCTTAGATATTCCATGAGTGTTATTGCTTCTCGTGCTTTACCTGATTTAAGAGACGGCTTAAAACCTGTTCATAGAAGAATTTTATATTCCATGTATGAATCCAATTATACACCGGATAAACCTCATCGTAAGAGTGCTCGTATCGTCGGTGATGTCATGGGAAAATATCATCCACATGGTGACTCTTCTATTTATGATGCCATGGTTCGTATGGCTCAACCATTTAGTTATCGACATATGCTTGTAGATGGCCATGGTAACTTTGGTAATATGGATGGCGATGGTGCCGCAGCAATGCGTTATACCGAAGCACGTTTATCAAAGCTTTCTCTAGAAATGGTTCGTGATATTAACAAAGAAACGGTCGATTTCGTTCCAAACTTCGATGAAACGGAGAAAGAACCGGAAATTTTACCAAGTAGATTTCCTAATATCTTAGTAAACGGGACAATGGGTATTGCCGTTGGTATGGCTACGAATATTCCACCTCATAATTTAGGAGAAGTTATTGATGGCTGTGTCGCTTACATTGATAATCATGATATTGATACACTAGGCTTAATGCAATATATTAAAGGACCTGATTTTCCAACCGGTGGTACCATTTTAGGTAATAGTGGTATTAAGAAAGCTTATGAAACAGGTCGTGGTAGTATTACTATCCGTGGTAAGGTAGAAATTGAAGACAATAACGGTAAAAGCCGTATTATTGTTACCGAATTACCATATCAAGTAAATAAAGCTGAATTCCAATCACGTATCGGTGAACTTGTTCGTGAAAAAATTATTGATGGTATTAGTGATTTACACGAAGAATCTAACTTAGAAAACCCTGTTAGAGTTGTTATTTACTTAAAAAGAGATGCCAATGCTAATGTTGTTTTAAATAACTTGTATAAACATACACAATTGCAAACGACGTATGGCATTAATTTCTTAATGCTTGATCAAAAAAGTCCTGTTGTTTTACCATTAAAAGATATTATTTCTAAATATATCGATTATCAACGTGAAATTATCATACGTCGTACGAAATATGATTTGAAAAAAGCCGAAGCAAGAGTGCATATTTTAGAAGGGTTAAAAATAGCTTTAGACCATTTAGATGAGGTTATTAAAGTTATTCGTGAATCTAATACGGATGAAATTGCTAAGAGTGAACTTATTCGTCGTTTTGGTTTAGATGATATTCAAGCTGATGCTATCCTAGAAATGAAATTAAGACGTTTGACAGGCATCGAAAGAGATAAAATTGAAGCAGAACTTGAGTCATTACTTGATGCCATTAAAGAATACAAGGCTATTATTGCCAGTGATGAAAGAGTATTAGCCATTATTAAAGAAGAATTGCTTGAAATAAAGGCTAAATACGCGGATGAAAGACGTACAAATATTGATATGACAGCTATTGAATATATTGAAGACGAATCTTTAATTCCTGAAGAAAACATCATGATAGCACTTACTAACAAAGGATATATTAAAAGAACCACAACGGATACATTTAAATCTCAAAATCGTGGTGGTGTAGGTGTTAAAGGTATGGGAACAAATGAAGAAGACTTTGTTGAGCACTTATTAAGCTTATCAACACATGATTATGTCTTATTCTTTACAAATAAAGGTAAGGTATATCGTCTAAAAGGTTATGAAATTCCAGAATTTAGTCGTCAATCCAAAGGTATTCCTATTATTAACTTGTTACAAATAGATAAAGATGAATCTATCAACTCTATGATTAAGATTTCTAAAGAAGAAAGTTCAAAATATTTACTATTTGCAACTAAAAAAGGTATTGTTAAGAAGACTGCTATTGAAGAATTTGATAATATTCGAACAAATGGTAAAATTTGTATATCATTACGTGAAAGTGACGAATTAATTGGTGTTCGTAAGACAAGTGGCAGTGACATGGTTTTACTTGGTTCTTCATCAGGACGGATGGTTAAGTTTAATGAAGAAAGCATTCGTGTTATGGGTAGAACTGCAAGTGGTGTACGAGGAATTAACTTAGAGGATGCCGAATGTATAGGCGTAGAAATTGCTACGGAGGACGACAAAATCTTAATTGTATCTGTTAAGGGGTACGGAAAGCAAACAAATGTTCGCAATTTTAGGCAAACAAGTCGAGGAAGTAAAGGTGTTAAAGCCTTAAATATTACTGAAAAGAACGGTATTATTGCTTCATTTAAACTTGTTGAAGAAAATTCAGACGTTATTATTATAACCAACACAGGAATGTTAATACGTTTACCATTAGATCAAGTTTCTACATTAGGTAGAGCAACACAAGGTGTTCGTTTAATAAATTTGAAGAACAATCAAACAGTATCAACGATAAGTATTGTAGAACACGAAAATAAAGATGAAACTGAAATCGAAGAAGGAAAAGAAGAGTAATCTTCTTTTTTTTATGCTATTTTTTACTTTATTACTTTTATAACTTGGAATGTTTCACGTGAAACATATATGAAAAGAATAAAGAACCAATGTTTCACGTGAAACATATATAAAAAGAATAAAGAACCAATGTTTCACGTGAAACATATATGAAAAGAATAAAGAACCAATGTTTCACGTGAAACATATATAAAAAGAATAAAG
>CAKOQM010000012.1 GCA_934101275.1 uncultured Bacilli bacterium | reverse complement strand
AGAGAAAGATGGGTGACAATAATGACAATGGATGAGTATATGAATGCTCTTTTAAGTGATGAAGTGATGAACGAAGAACGTGGTATGTTTAAAAAAGCCCGTGAGTATGGTCGTGAAGAAGGAATCAATATTGGTGAAAGCCGTGGTATCAGCATTGGTAAAAGTCAAGGAATCAGTATTGGTAAAACAGAAGAACGCCTCAAAATAGCTAAAGAACTTTTAAAATTAGGGCTTGATTCAAAAGACATTTCTATGGCAACAGAGTTAACAGAAGAAGAAATTAGGAAACTACAAGAAAAATTAGTTTCCTAATTTTTAATATTGTTAAAGAGCAAAAATTAAGATACAATCAATATAGTAGAAAAGAGGTAAGAAAATGAAACAAACATTTTCAAATAATAGAAGAAGAACCTCAAAACGGGACTTTGTCAAATTTTTAGACCACTTTTTGGGAGGGTGTCAGAACTAGAAATGGATTTTTCAAAATTATCAGGAGATAAATACCCTATAGAGGAATGAACTCGAATAGGATTATAAAACCCTTCTATGTAATCGTAAATTGCCTTAAAAGCATCTTCATAAGTATAAAGTTTCATTTGATATAGTTTTTCTTTTTTTAAAGAAGCATGGAAAGATTCTTGAGCAGCATATTGGTCACAAGAATGATTAAGTTCTGTATAACTAAACACAAAATTGTGATTGACAAGATATTCTCTGTATGGTTTTGAACGCATTTGAGAGCCTTTGTCAGAATGAATAATAAGACCATGATTAGGATTTCTTTTTTCAATAGCATCATCCAAAACTTTTAAAATTTTATCTGTTTTTTGATCAGAAAATAAACCCCATGCAACAACTTTTTTAGAAAAGTAGTCAATGAAAGAAATCAGATAAAAAGTGCCTTCGTTGATAGTTTGAATATAAGTAATATCAGTAGTCCAAACTTGATTGATTCTGTTAATTTCTAAATCCTTAATTAAATTAACAATTAAGGCTTTTTCTTTATCTGTTAAATTACTTTTTTTATGAGGAAATTTCTTAGAAACAATACTTCTAATGCCCAATCTATGCATGATTTTGGAAACATTAGAAGTAGAACAAGAAATGCCTTTGGTCTTTAAAACAGCAGCTATTTTGGGTGCACCATAAACTCCATTTGAATCAGCATAAGCAGAAACAATTTGCCGACAAAAAGTAGCTAACTTATTTAGATTATTTTTCCCTTTACATTTCCAATACAAATAAGAAGATTTATTAATATTTAAAGCATTACAGACTTCATTAAGCTTATAATTGTATTCTGAAACTAATAGTTCAACACTTTCAAACATCTTTATTCCTTTTTTGCTAATAAAGTAATCGTTTTTTTTAGTATTTCATTATCTTTTTCTAATCTAGAAATTTGTTTTTTTAAATCATCGATAATTTGACTTTGAGTTTTATAATCGGAATCAAAACATCTATTATTTTTGTTGTAAGCAGTAATCCATTTTTCAACAGTCTTGAGAGGAATCTCAAATTGTTCAGCAGTTTTAATAGTAGAATGTTTTTTATTACAAATTAAATTAACAATCATAGATTTAAAATTATTATCATATTTTTTAGCCATAAAATTACTCCTATCTAAAATTATTTATATTATATACCCTCTGTCAAAGTGGTATAAAGATATTATAAACTCCCCAATTCGAAAATATGTTCAGGGGGGGGGATTCTTCTTATAAATTAAGTAAATATAAGGAAAACAAAGAAAGAAAAAAACTCTTATATTTATTCTTAAACATATTTTTGTTAATACTAACAGTTAGTTACTTTTATAAAAGTTATGCCTTATATGAAGAAAAGAAAAATTTTGATGCCATTAATGCAACGGTGGAAGAAGCCGGGGACATTTATTTTGCTTATTATGTGGATGGGACTATTTCAAGAAGTATGCCTAATCAAAACACGGGCTATACTTTAGACAACGAAAAATCAAGTTGTACGAATGGCGTATCAATAAACTGGAATAATAGCACTTGGCAAGGCGTTACAGATTATACGCATTACAATGCAACAACAAATACAAGAACAAAATGTACATTATATTTTAATAAAACGTTTAAGACAATTTCAACCGTCTTAGGTAATATTGAAGTGAACAGTTATGTCCCCGATTTTACAAAGTCGGCTTGTGATGATTCATCTTGTGAATCTCATGAAAAAGGAATTTATGAAACAACCGATTATGATGGGAATCCGACGTATTACTATCGTGGATCTGTGGAAAACAACTATGTTAAATTTGCGGGTTTTTATTGGCGAATCATTCGTATTAATAGTAATGGATCTATAAGGATGATTTACGATGGAACGGTAGCACATAATAATGGAGAAGTATCCGAAGATCGTCAATATAAAAGAACGCCTTTTAATGTTAACAATAACGACAATATGTATGTTGGCTATATGTACACTTTGGGTGATGCTCATGGGCTAGGAACCTCATCCACGATAAAAACGGCGAATGATCAATTTTATCAAGATAAATTATTAAGTTATGCTTCAAAAATAGATACAACAGCCGGTTTTTGTGGTGATCGTTCTACTTTAAATTTAGAATCGGGTGTTGGAACAGGAACTATTTCAAACTATTATAAAGGATATTTAAGGATTGAAGAAAGTAGGCCAATCCTTATTTGTGAAAATGAGTTGGATTATTATACGACCTCAAGTGCTTCAAACGGTAATAAAGCTTTAACCTATCCCGTAGGTTTAATCGCGGCCGATGAAGTGATGTTAGCAGGCCATGCTGGCGGTATTTTTTGATGGAACGTATAATCACCAAATGAGTAATCAAGAAAGTTATTTAACAATAGGAAGTCCTTTTTGGACAATGACTCTAACAGGAGGATATAATCCTTATGGTGTTACTAGTTGGTATACGAATGCCTTTTTTGTCGGTAGTACAGGTGTCATTGGGGCTGGAAGTATAGGAGGTACACATGCAATACGCCCGGTTATTAATATTCGTTTTGATGTATCTATTAGGGGAAATGGCACCAAAAATGAGCCTTATGAGATTCTTTGATTTTTGCAAAAACACATAAATAAAATAAAAGTTGTTTCGAAAGTCTTAAGTATGGTATACTTAAAAAGAGAATAGAGGGAAAAAGATATGCAAGAAAATAAAAATCCTTTGAAGTATCCAAGTTTAGGATTATTCGTTTCTTTTAAAACCATCATGGAAGTCATCATTTATATATTAGAATGTCTTTGGCGAGGTATTCTTTATGTATTTAAAGATATACCAGTTTTCCTTTGGCAACACGCTAGTTTAAAAGTATCAGAGGCTGTTAAAATAACACCTCATACAGAAAGTAAACCACTTTCAAATGATGAAAAAAAGAAAACTAATATTTTAAATATGGATCTTAATGATCTTTTAAAAAATACATCTTACATGAAGAAAAAAATAGAAGGTCTTGAAAAAGAAAAATTAAAGCTCGTTGCAGAATTAGAAGGCCATGGAAAAATTAGAAGTAAGGATCCTCAAGTATTTCGGTTTACAGCTAAAAATAAAGAGGGCAAAATTGAAACAGGTATTATTAATGGATTTTCCAAACTTGATGTAAATACCTTTTTAGTACAAGATGGCTATGATGTTTACAAAATTGAAACGAATGAATTGATTAATCTTATTTATGGAAAATCAAGTCTTTTTTCTGTAAAACTTAAAAATAAAGATTTATTATTCTGGCTTACTCAATTATCGACCTATTTAAAAAGTGGTATTCCTTTAACCGATTCTATTCGTATTCTAAATCGGCAGATGAATAAAAATGTGAATTATAAACGAGCTTTTCAATCTATTGTTTATGAACTTACGATGGGGGAATCTTTTTCAAGTGCTTTAGAAAAACAAGGAAACATGTTTCCAGCTTTATTAATTAATATGATTAAGGCAGCAGAAGCAACCGGAGAACTTGAAGAAACCTTAGACGATATGGCAAATTATTATGAAGAAATTGAAAAAACAAGAAAACAAATGATTTCTGCCTTGACTTATCCAACGATTATTATGATTTTTGCTTTAGCCGTCATAACATTCATCATGGTGTGGGTTGTTCCTCAATTTGTTAATATTTATGATGAAGCCGGTGCCACTTTAAATGGCTTTACCATGGCTATTTTAAATATAAGTAATTTTTTGCAGGCGAATGCCTTTACTTTAATTACTCTTGTAACTTTAATTATTTTAGTGATTGCTTTACTTTATCAAAAAATCAAGGCTTTTCGTAAATTTTTGCAAACATTTGCTATGAAATTGCCTATTGTTGGTAAAATTATCATTTATAATGAAATGACGATCTTTTCAAAGACCTTTGCTTCACTTTTAAAAAATAACGTTTTTATCACGGATAGTATTGATATCTTAAGTAAAATAACGAATAATGAAATTTATAAAGAGATTATGTATAAAACCATTGATAATATTGTTAAAGGTGATAAAATTAGTTTAGCTTTTAAGGATCATTGGGCTGTTCCAGATGTCGCTTATTTTATGATTGAAACGGGTGAATCAACAGGACAACTTGCCGAGATGATGAGTAAAGTAAGTTCTTATTATCAAGAAATGCATCGTTCAATGGTTAATAGTTTAAAATCATTTATCGAACCAGTAACCATTTGTTTATTAGCTATCATTGTTGGTATTATTTTAATGGCTGTTTTGGTGCCAATGTTCGATTTATATGGACAACTAGAGTAGGAGATGTTATGGAAATATTAAATAGTATATTTTGGTTTATTGTAGGAAGCGTTCTAGCTTCCTTTTATGGAGTTATGGCGATGCGTTTGCCAGAAGGAAAATCTATAGTTAAACCAAGAAGTCATTGTGATTATTGCAATCATCCTCTTTCTTTTTGGGAACTTGTGCCAATTTTATCTTTTCTCTTTTTAAAAGGAAGATGCTCGAAATGTCATAAGAAACTTTCAAAGACGATGATTTTGACGGAAATTTTTTTAGGTACTTTTTTTTGCCTTTCTTATTGGTATTATGGTTTTTCTTACTCTTTTTTAGTTTCTTTACTTTTGCTTTCACTTTTTGATCTTATTTTTTTAACGGATATTAAATATATGATCATATTAGATTCCCCACTGATTGTAACTTCCTTATTCATGTTCTTGTTACAATGGTATTTTTATAGTTTTTCTTTTGCCATATCCAGAGTAATTGCAGGTCTTATTCTCTTTTTATTTATGTTTATGATAGGCCTTTTAGGAAAATTTCTTTTTAAAAGAGAAGCTTTAGGTGGGGGAGATATCAAATTATCTTTTGTCTTTGGGCTTGTTCTTGGTGTATCCCATGGCTTTTTAGCTCTTATTTTATCGACTTTTTTAGCGTTACCTTATGCGACGTTTACTCTTTATTCCGAAAAAGGAAAAGAGCTTCCTTACGGACCTTTTTTAATCAGTGCCTTATGTCTTGTTTTTTTCTTTTATGATAAATTTTCTTGGTTTCTTGATTTTCTTTTTAACGGCTCTTTTTGGTAATTACTATTTAGAAAAAATGTCGTAGAGTATGACGTGTCAGAAGGGAAGGAAAAATATGACGGAAGAAGAAAGAAAGGCCGTCATGGCTAACTTAGCAAATAGTTTGACGTATGAAAAAATAAAAGAAGAGGATGCCATTGAAAGTTTTCTTTTTGGCAATGTTCCTCTTTTACTTTATGGAGCCAAACCTTGTTCAGACAAACGGAAAAAATTATGCATTATGATGTAGGTTGTGAAAAAATATACGTTCGTACAGCTACTTTGAATAGCATAGATGGCGTAAATATTTATAATGAAAGAGGTTACATGCAAGAATCAAAGCCTTCTTGGTATGTTAATATTAAAAGAAAATGCGAAAATGAACCTGAACATATTCATATTTTACTTTTAGAATATTTAGATGAAGCTTCTAAAGAAGTAGAAAAAGCTATTTTAGATAATATTTTTAAGGGCAAGTATTATCTTCCTTCAAATGCACGTGTAGTGGCAACTTCTCGTAAACCACTTTCATCAAGAAGAAAACTTGCCAATTATTTTGGACAACTTGATACAGATGTTTATTCATCTTTTCAAAATCAATGTTATTGGAATAAAAAGCCATACACGAATGTACTATATAATCGTTTAAAAGTTTATAAACTTCATCCTTTTTTCATTGCGTTTATAGAAGATGCGGCATCTAAAGGTAGAAATATTTATGCGATTCCTGCAGATGGTTTAGCTTTTATGGAAGATGTTTTTCTTACACCACATACTTGGGAAATAGCTTCTCACATTTTGTCTTTGTTCAATAACATAAGATTATTAGAGCCTATTATTGGGACGTCTTTAACAAAAGAGTTTCAAAAATTTTTAGAAGAAAAATATCAATTAAATTCGGATTACCATCAAGCAAGAACTTTTTAAATTGTTAAAACTGTCTTTCTGGACAGTTTTTTTGATCTATACTTTGCCTAAAAAATATGGTATTCTTTTATAGTAGAAGAGTTCATAAAAATATGGTATAAACCATTTGAAAATAGAAAGAGGTTAATCTTATGAATAATGAAAAAGATCATATGACTAAAGAAGAAACAAAAGAACTAAATACATTAAGTGATTTAGCTTTAGAGTCCTTAGAAAATATAGCCAATGAATATCAGGCTGAGTTTGATGAACATATGAAAG
This sequence comes from uncultured Bacilli bacterium, assembly GCA_934101275.1. Classification (GTDB taxonomy): domain Bacteria; phylum Bacillota_I; class Bacilli_A; order RF39; family UBA660; genus Ventrenecus. Next base: position 23,857 of record CAKOQM010000012.1, on the reverse strand, counting down.
ATTCGGATTTGATTTTTAAAACTGAAGTAGAAACGAAAGAAGAAATGAAAAAAGAAGAACCCCCCAAGAAACAGAATATATGGAAAAAATTAAAACAATGGTGGCAATCTCTTGATAAGAAAAAGAAAATTATTTTTGTTCTTATCGTTAGTTTGATTGTTCTGTTAATCGTGGGAATTCTTGTATTCTTTATTTTAAAAAAAGATGAACCATCTTCTTCCTTAACGCCAGATGTTATCTTAGAAAAAGATAATTATCGTTATGAAAATGGAACACTTATTTTGACAGATAAAGATGGTCAAGAACTTGGTAAGTATGAATGTGTCAATAAAGATGAAAAACTATGTGAAGTGGCCTTTTTAACGCAAGATACGGTAATGGATACGGTACGTCTTTTAAATGAAAAAAATGAGACATTATCTTTGCGTTCGTCTATTTATCAAAATCGATTTGTTTTTATAAAAGACACCAAAGATGAAAACACAAAAAACTTTGTGTTATATGATCTTAAAGAGCAAAAGGTTATAAGTACTGTTTATGATGTTTTAACAAGTTATGGTTATGACAATGAAATTATTGTGAAAAATGAAGAAAGCAAATATGGCTTGATTAAAATAACGTCAGACGAAGTCAAAACGCTTATTCCAATGACTTATGATGAACTTCATATAATTCCTAACCAAGAAGAAGTACAATTTGTATCGGTTCGTAAAGATAACAATTCTTATGTTTCAAATAGTGAAAATAAACCTTTAACGAAAGCTTTTAATGAAACCATTGTGAATGCAAATAGTAAATATGTGGTTACTAAGAATAATCAAGGTAAATATCATGTATATGATTATAATGCCAAAGAAGTAAGTCCTAGTGATGATCAAGACTATATTGTTTTATTAGATGATATTTTATTATCTGTTAGAAAAAACAAACTTTATGTTTTAGACTATGAAAATAATTTTTATAGTATGAAAGATATCGAACTTAAAAATACAGAGTATAATAAATTAGAAATTTACAATGATAATTTGAAACTTGTGAAAACAAATAAAGCTTTTGATTATGAATTAAATGAAGACATTCTTTTAATCAATGTTTATGATGGAGAAGATAAAACAAATTATAATGTTGATCTAAAAGAAGGACGTTTATCAAAACAGTTAGCTTTCTTAAGTTATTTTGAGGGATCTTTATATTTTTACCAAGATAGTAGCAAGAAAGAACTTTTAGGAACCTACCATTGTAATAATCAAAATACTATCGAAAGTAATACCAATAAGCTTTCGAATTGTACGATCGCCAGTGATTCTGTTTTAAGGGAAACCAATGGTAACATGAAAGAAACAGGGGATGTTAAAGAAGGATATATTCCTATTATTGGAAAAAAATATGCTTTTATTAAAGATGGTTCTAGTATTTATTTAATTGATCTAACTAGTTCAGATAAACCTATAAGTGAGTTTTCTAGTGTAGATACGGCTTCTTATACCGGGGGAGAAGATGTGACGTTTATTAGCCCAACGAATTTGTATTTCATTGCGATATCAAAAGCAACAGGAAAATATGGTGTCAATAAAATAACCAGTGAAGGAGTTACGTCAGTTATTCAATTTAATAAAAATGAAATTAAACGTTTAGGTGACTATTTTGTTGTTACGGAAAATAATAAGTATTCTTTGTATGATAAAGCAGGAGAGAAGAAAACAGAAGATAAAGCTTCACCTATTGTTGATTACTACAAAGATTATTTAAAAACATATAAAGATAATATGTTCTTTGTTCATTCTTTTTCTAAGGAAATAAGTAGTACAGCATATAATTATATAGAGTTATATGATGATTTTTATGCAGCGGTTATTAATCATCGTGTTCATCTCTATCGTTATGATGATTCAAGTAAGAAAGAATATATTTATGAAGTGACGGGTGATGAAAAAGGCAAAGATGGCATCGAACTTCTAACGGATCGTTATTATGGAAGTAGTGTGAATGCTTTTCGTATTACTTTTGATGATAATTATATTTATGTAGAAATTGGTAATAGCAATAATACATACAATAATCCTTTGAAATTTTTAAAAGATGGAAGTTATGTCAGTGAGAAAGAAGAGAGTGTAGATGAACAAGAAAATAGCTAATAGTGCCGCGATAACAATTGTTATTTTCCTTGTTTTATCTTCCTTTTTAGGAGGATATGGTATGTTTTTACATCATTCAAAAAAAGAAATTACGACAACGAATGAAAAGCCTAACCTTAATAAAGATAAGTTTTTTGATAACAAACTTTGGTTTTATACCGATGATGGGGAATTAATCGGAAATTATAATTGCCTTACAGATACGTGTGATATTGCCAAAAATAATGTGACGGATAAAGCCTATCAAAAGGATTCTTATAGTAAAGAAGATTATGTCAAAGTGATCCAAAAAAGATATGCCTTTATCACAGATGGCAACACTTTTCTTTATGATATTAAAACAAAAACGGCTTATAAAGCGAATTCGTATCGGGAAGTCAAAGATTATGGTATTGGTCTTGCTAATGATTTGGTTATTGTTTCTAATGAAGAGGGTTACTATGGTGTGATGAGCTTAAAAGATAATCCTTACATGGTCATTTCTTTTGATGAAAAATATGAATTTATTGGTTTACCGAATAAAGAGGAAAATGGTTCTTTGATTTCTGATTATTTTATTACGTTAAAAGAAAATGTTTGGAATATCGTGGATTTAAATGGTGCGGTTTTAACAGAAAATATTCATTATCCTATTGTTGATTTTAATGGCGATTTTGCAATTATTATCGATGATGATAATTCCTATCTTTTAGTGGATTATAATAATACTGATAAGTTAGAAGAAAACTTTAAAAATCTCTCTTTTACAGGTAAATATTTAAATTGTACAACGAAAGATAATGCTTTTTATGTTTATGATGTTAAGGAAAACAAGCGTATTAGTAATCTTTTTGTTTTAAATAATGAAGAAGAAGGGAGTTCTGTTTTAGAAGCAAAAAAACTTAAAGTATACGTTAATGATGTTCTAAAAGAAACGATTAATTTGAGTTAAATGTAAAATAGAAGTTGCATTTAAAAACAGATGCTGGTATGATATTTAGGAAATGCGAAGAAGTTAAAGGAGTATAAAATTGGTTTTTTAAAGAGAGTTTATGGTTGGTGGAAATAAACAAAAATCATTTTAGAAGGTTGTTAACGAATGCATATAGGAGATGGCTCCTTTATCAAGAAAAAGAAAAAATAAGGATGGTACCGTCATTTATGACTCCTTTGAAGGACCATCTTTTTTTAATTCTAAGGAGGAAAAAAATGAGAAGGGTTATTTGTGTTGGAAAATACGGTAATATACTTGAAAATGAATCTTATGATGATAAGATCAATCATAATCAATTACTTAGTGAGATGTTTAAAGATTTAAACTTAACTAAGGAAAACTTGAATATTGTGTGCAAACCAGAACAAACACTTGCTGAAATTTGGCCAATTGCTGCATTTGTAACTCAAAATTTAGAATATTTAACTATTTTGGAAGATGAAATTTCGGGTAAAGAAAATAATAGCATTGTTTTATTTTTGCCTGAACATATATCTGATATACAAATTAATTATTTCAATAATTTTTATCAAACACAAGATGAAAGTTATATGGCTATAACAGTAGAAGATGGTATTTTTAGTCAAGGTGACAAAATTATGACTTTTGAAGAAATGATGGAGTTTATCAATAAACAAAAGGAGGAAAAGAAAAATGGACTTAATCGATAAAAAATATAATCATAAAGATGTTGAACAAGGAAAATATGATTTTTGGAAAGAACAAGGTTATTTTGAAAGTGGTAAAAATGACGGCAAACCTTTTTGTATTGTTATTCCGCCTCCTAATGTAACGGGTAAACTTCATCTTGGTCATGCTTGGGATACTTCCATTCAAGATATCATGATTCGTTATAAAAGAATGCAAGGCTTTGATGCCTTATGGGTTCCAGGTATGGATCATGCCGGGATTGCCACTCAGGCTAAAGTAGATAAAAAACTACGTGAAGAAGGAATTGATCCTCGTAGTATGAAAAGAGAAGGCTGGTTAAAGGAAGCTTGGAAGTGGAAAGATGAATATGCCTCTAATATTCATCGTCAATGGGCGAAACTTGGTTTAAGTGTGGATTATTCGAAAGAAAGATTTACTTTAGATGAAGGACTATCAACATCCGTTCGGAAAGTCTTTGTTGATTTATACAACGAAGGTCTTATTTATCGTGGCGAAAGAATGATTAACTGGGATCCTGTTGCTAAAACGGCTTTATCAAACGAAGAAGTTATTTATAAAGATGTTCCTGGTAATTTCTACCATTTAAAATATTCTTTTAAAGATAGCGAGGAGTATTTAGATGTAGCCACAACTCGTCCTGAAACAATGTTTGGAGACATGGCTGTTGCGGTTAATAAAGAGGATAAAAGATATCAAAAATATATTGGTAAAACGATTATTTTACCTCTTGTAGGAAGGGAAATCCCTGTTATCGCAGACGAACATGCTGACATGGAAAAAGGAACCGGATGTGTTAAAATAACGCCTAAAAGCGACCCTAATGACTATGAAGTAGGTAAAAGACATCACTTAGAAGGCATTGATATTTTAAATTTAGATGGTACCATGAATGAAAATTGTCTTTCTTATGCTGGCATGGACCGTTTTGCATGCCGAGAAAAATTACTCGAAGAATTAAAAGAAAAAGGGTACTTACTTAAAATAGAACCTATTACCCATAGTGTGGGCCACTCTGAAAGAACCGATGCTATGGTCGAACCTATTGTTTCAAAACAATGGTTTGTTAAGATGCGTCCTCTTGCAGATAGGGTTTTAGAGAATCAAAAAAATAAAGATACGAAAGTTAAATTTTTACCGGCTCGTTATGAAAAAATAATGAATCACTGGATGGAAATTACTTATGACTGGTGTATTTCAAGACAACTTTGGTGGGGACATCAAATACCAGCTTGGTATAAAGATGGCGAGGTTTACGTTGGTATGGAGGCACCTAAAGAAGAAGGTTGGGTTCAAGATGAAGACGTGCTAGACACTTGGTTTTCTAGTGCTTTATGGCCTTTTTCAACACTTGGTTGGCCTTTGAATACAGATTTGCTTTCTAAATATTATCCAACGAATGTTTTAGTAACCGGTTATGATATTATTCCTTTTTGGGTAAATCGAATGACTTTCCAAGGCCTTCATTTCACAAACACTCGTCCTTTTGAATATTGCTATATTCATGGTTTAATTCGTGATAAACAAGGAAGAAAAATGAGTAAAAGCCTTGGTAATGGAGTCGATCCTATGGATGTTATTGATTCTTATGGAGCCGATGCTTTAAGATATTATTTAACAACTTCTACGGCTGGTGGAACCGACTTAAGATACGATGAAGAAAAAGTAAAAAGTACTTGGAATTTCATCAATAAAATTTGGAACGCCTCTCGTTTTGTTATGATGAATTTAGATGGTTTAGACGAAAAAGAAGAACTTATTTTAAATAAAGAAGATAAATGGATTTTAACAAAATATAACGAAACGGTGAAAGCTGTCACAAAATATATGGATAAATTTGAATTCCAAAATGTGGGCACTATTTTATATCGCTTTATTTGGGAAGATTTCTGTGATAAATATATTGAGATGGCCAAATTCCATATGAGCGAAAATACAACAAAACGTGTTCTACGTAAAGTTTTAGTAGGCATTTTAAAAATGCTTCATCCTTTCATGCCTTTTGTAACAGAAGAAATTTATCAAAAAGTTTTAGAAACAAAAGAGACTATTATGTTAAGCGATTATCCAAAATATGAAAAAAAAGAAGTGTTTAAAGAAGTCTCTTTAGAAGTTGATGATGAAATGGAATTTATCCGTATATTCAGAAATATGAAAGCAGAACATAATATTGGCAAGGAATACCATGTTTTATTAAATAGCAAAGAAGATTATACATTTGTTATGCAAATGCTAAAAATAACAGATCATATAGCTATGGAAAGTCAAAGTCAAAATAAATATGAAGTGGTTTATAAAAACTACAATATGACTTTGTGCGATGAAAAAGAAGAAACAAAAGAAGATATTCTAAAAAAAGAAAAAGAAATTGAAAGTTTAAAAGCAAGTATTTTAAAAAGACAAAATTTATTAGCCAATGAAAATTTTGTTCAAAAAGCTCCTGAAAAATTAGTCTTGGAAGAAAAACAAAAATTAGAAGCTGAAAAACAAAAACTAGAACTCCTTTTAAAATAGGGTTCTAGCTTTTTTAATAGTGAAATAATTTACAATGGTAATCTTCTAAAAGATTATTAATATCTTGGAGTTTAAAGATCTTGTGAATGAAACAAAAACGAATAATTAAATCATAAGGATTATTCTTTGGTAAAGAATAAGAAGCACTTTCTAAAAGCAGATCTAATTCTTCTTCCTTAAGTTCTAGTGCAATACCAAGAAGAATAACTGTTTCTTTACTAGGATGATAATCTTTGTCACTGCGAATTTTAGAAAATAGTCTTCTATCTATATGAACTTTGTTATACACATCGGCATCTTTTAAATTCTTCTTATCGATATATTGAAATAAAAGTGATTGAAAATCTTTGTCCTCTTTATGGGTATTTAGAAAATCAACAATAGTATTTGGTGTTTCAAAATCACTTTCTTCAGCAAAGATAAAGCTATGAAAACACTTTTTTTCTAACCGTTTATTTTCTTTTAAATGCTTATTAATATAAATTTTTAAAGATTTTTTTAATTCGTTCATGGATAACTTCCTTTTCTATAACAGTATTTTAACATATCTTTTAAAAATGTCGCTTAATAAGAGACCTTTAAAGCTAAAAATTTTAGTATCCTGTTTGTAGAAACGGAGATGTTAGAAATGGAAAAAAAGAATAGGGATGTCGTTTTCTTATTAGATAGAAGTGGTTCTATGATAGGCATGGAGAAGGATACCATTGGTGGTTATAATAGCTATTTGAAAGATTTTTTGAAAAAGAATGCCAAGATAACAACGGTTTTATTTGATGATAAGTATGAGATGATTACCAAAAGAAAAGAGGTTAAAGAAGTTTCTTTGCTAACCGAAAAAGAATATTTTGTAAGAGGAAGTACGGCTTTATTAGATGCCATTGGTAAAACGATTCAATTTTTAGAACGAGAGAAAACAGAGAAAGTCTTATTTATTATTACGACCGATGGTTATGAAAATGCTTCTTGTATGTTTAGTAAAGCCCAAATAAAAGAAATGATTCAAGGTCACAAAGATTGGGAGTTCATGTATATAGGCGCGGATATTGATAGCTTTCAAGAAGGTCAAAGTCTTGGTATAGAAAGTTCTCATATTGCAAACTATCAAAAAAATACGAAAGGAATATCAAAACTATTTAAGGCTATGTCTTTCGCTAGTAAAATGTATTTTGAAGACGATTGTTTAGATACTTCTTGGAAAAAAGATTTAGAAGACAAAAGTTAGGACAAATCCTAGCTTTTTTGTTTTATCTATGCTACCATTAATATGGTGATAAAAGTGAAGTCTAAAAAGAGGTATATTTTATTTATATTATTTTTCCTTGTTCTTTTATTGGCAACGTATTATTTCATTTTAAAGGATTATTCCATTTCATCTTTAGCTTTAGCTTTTCAAAAATGTGAGCCGATTATTTTAATTTTAGGTATTGTTCTTATGGGATGTTACGTTTTTTGGGCGGCCTTATTTTTAAAACGTATGCTTTATCATTTTGGTAAGAAAATAACTCTTTTTCATGCGATTGGTTATGTTTGCACCGAAAATTATTTTTCGGCTATAACACCAAGTAGTATGGGTGGACAGCCGGTTGAAATGTATGAGATGAGTAAAGATGGGATTCCCTACCGGATCAATGGTTTAATTATTTTATTAAATACCATTCTTTATAAAATAGCTTTACTTCTTTTAGTTCTTATTTTATTTCCTTTTTATGCTTCGGTATTATTTCATACAAATAGCTTGTTTACTTTATTAGTGATTCTTGGCTTTGTTACAACCTTACTCGTCGTCTTTCTTTTTATCATGATGGTTTATAGTAAAAAGCTTTTTCCTAAATTTATCTTAAAGCTTATTCATTTAGGATCTAAAATGCATTTGATAAAAAAGGAAGAAGAAAAGACAAAATCCTTTAAAAAAGCCTTAGAAGATTATAGAAAATGCGCGGAGATAACAAAAGAAAAACCTAAAATTCTTTTAGAAGGCCTTTTTTATATGCTTATGCAGCGTATATCTTTATTAAGTGTCAGTTATGTGGTTTACTTGTCATTTCATTTAGAAGGGTATTCTTTGTTTTCTTTACTGGCTTTTCAAGTCGGTATTACCTTGGCGAGCGACTTTGTTCCTTTCCCAGGCGGTGTGGTGGTGAGTGAAAATCTTCTTTTGAAAATTAACGAGGCGATATATGGCCCTTTTTATGGAGCTTCAGCTATGATATTATTACGAAGTATAAGTTTTTACTTATTTGTTTTAACAAGTGCTTTATTTTATTCCGTTTTTCATTTAATAAAAAGAAAGAGAGTAGTAGATTTATGATAGGAATTTTTGATTATACAACGTTATTTACGTTTCTAGGAACCTTATGTGGAGTTTTAAGTATTTATTTATCTATGACAGGACAAATTGTTTATAGTTTTTTAAGTCTTATTTTAGCCGGCCTTTTTGATTCTTTGGATGGGACAGTTGCCCGGACGAAAAAAAATCGTCGCGACTTTGATGTGCGTTATGGGATTCAACTCGATTCTTTATCAGATGTTATTTGTTTTGGAGTTGCCCCTTTGTTTACAAGTATTGCTCTTACAAAAGGGCACATCGTTTTACAAATTATATCTTTATTTTATCTTTTAACGGCAATTTCTAGACTTGCTTGGTTTAATGTTGATGAAGAAATAAGAAGAACAAAAGAAAAAGAAGCTCGTAAATATTATACAGGCCTTCCAGTCACGCCATCTTCGATTATTTTTCCAACTGTCTATTTGCTTCTTTCCTTTTTTCCACATTATTTACCTTATTTTTATGTTTTAGCTATGATAATTGTGGCTGTTTTACAAATTTCAAAAATAAGAGTTCCTCATTTAAAAGGAAAGGGTGAAATCGTATGTGTAATATACGGGATACTTCTTGTGAGTGCACTTCTTTACTTTTGTATGTAAAAGAGTATCAAGATAATAAATTTTTAGATTTTCTTTATCATTCCTTTATAGGCCAAAAAATGATGCCTTTTGTCACATCTAAAAAAGTAAGTTCTTTAATGGGACATTTTTATGATTCTAAATTTTCTAAAAAGCTCATTTCGTCTTTTATTTCTAAAAATAAAATAGATATGACGTTATATAAAGAAAAAAATTATCAAAGTTTTAATGATTTTTTTACGCGAGAGAAAAAACAAGTTTCTTTTCCAAAAGATAACCAAAGCTTTTATGCTCCTTGTGATGCTTATTTAAGCGCCTATCCAATCGATGAGAAAAGTATTTTTAAAGTGAAGGGATTGTCTTATTCCTTAGAAGAACTTTTACAAAATCGTGGTATGGCCTTAAAGTATAAGGGTGGGCTTCTTTATGTTTTTAGATTAATACCAACCCATTATCACCGTTATCATTATTTTGATGATGGAAAACTTTTGTTTGCTAAAAAAATACCTGGGATTTTTCATACGGTACGAGATGTCGCGTTAAGAAAAAAACAAGTGTATCTTGAAAATACACGAGAATATTCTCTTTTAGAAACGAAAAACTTTCAAGATGTTTTATATATGGAAGTAGGAGCCTTAGGTGTTGGTAAGATTAAAAACCATTATCAAAAAGAATTTACAAGAGGGATGGAAAAGGGCATGTTTTTCTTTGGAGGATCCACCGTTTTAGTTTTATTTTCTAAAGATGTGTTGAAAAAGCCCCAAAATTTACTTTCTAAATCTTTAAATGGTTATGAAGCTGTGGTACAATGTGGACAGAAAATAGGTGAAAAAGATGAATAAAAAAGGGTTTACACTTGTCGAACTAGTGATTACTATTGGCCTTTTAAGCCTCCTTGGTATGGTTATTGTTTCTAATATGAGTGGTTTATTAAATAAACAGCAAGATAAACAATATACCTCTTTTAAAGAAACTTTAACGAAAGCCGCGTGCAGTTATATTCACTTAAATGCTGCGAAAGATGAAACAAATTCTAATAAAAGTCTTAAGAGTACCTGTATCAGTAAAAAAACATGTTCTGTAACGGTGGGACGTCTTTTAGAACAAGGTCTTATCAGTGACGATGATTTAATTGACCCACGTAATAAAGAACGGATATCTTCTCAGACACCTGTTTTGATAACTTATCAAAATAATGAATTTACTTGCTCTATAGATTCCATAGATTAACGTTTAAAAAAGAATAAGATTTTTGTCTTATTCTTTTTCCATATCTTCATTTTCATTTAATAAGTTTTTTCGGTATTCATTATAAGCTGTTATTTCTATATCATCTTGAAAAGGCTTATATTCTAACTTTCTTTGTTTTAAAATTTCTTTAATTATTTTTTCATTGAAATAAGGGTTTCGAATGAAAAGGGGGCCAAGTAAATAGGTGCCGTAGAAATGCTTTTTTAAAATACCGTCTGTGATTTCATTTGGAGCATATCCGGTTCCTTCTTTAACTGTAAATAAAGGTTTTTCATGCACATTTTTTAAAACGGAATTTCGATTTTCAAAACCGATAATTTCTTCCTTTAGATCTTTAGCTTCAAAAACCTGTTCTCCAACAATTCGAAAATCTGTCTCCATGCTTTGATATTTAAAAAGTCCTAGGGCTTCATATTTTACATTATCTACGGTTGTAAAACTTTCTCCAAAAAAATCAAGAGCATTACCTGTGACAACAAAAAATTTGTTTTTATTGAAAGCTTTTATCACATCTTCTTTTCTTTTTAAAAGATCGCTTAAAGCAAGTAGAAAAGACTCTTTTGAACCACTTCCTATATAGAAAAGATCATAATCATCAAATTTGATTTTGTCATCAATAGATAAATTATGAACAATAACACGGATGCCATGACTTTCCAAGTGATGGGTAAGACCTCTTACGTTACCATGTTCTCCATAAAGATTCATTAAATCATAATAAAGATGTGCGATTTTAATTGTTTCCATTGTTGTACTCCTTTATTTTCTTTTTTATTATTTCGGTCATATCAAAACAAACCATTGTATAAATATTTCCTGTTGATTCTTGTTTTATTGTTGGAATAAGTTGATTTAAATCGTCAATCAAAACAATTTTAGAAGCTTTAATTTTAGCGTATTTAAGTCTTACTAAGACATCCCATTTAAATCGACCAATCAAAAATATTTTTTCAATATTATTGTCATTTAAAAGCTCAAAATCAACATCCCAAAGCCAACTCAAATCATTATACTTATATCTTCTAGAAACATTATCAAAGCCTAGTATGACATCTTTTTTACCTGTTTCGTTCACAATATATCGAAGGGATTGATAATAGCTTAAAGCATTTTCATTTTTACTTTCCAACATTAAAACGTTTCTGTTATCGATTTTATATTCATGACCCCTTTTAGAAGCAATCATATCGTCATTTAAAGCATATAAAATTTGCTTTTCTTTAATACCGATTGTTTTACATAAAGCATAAGCCGCTAGAGTAGCGTAAGCGGTAAAAAGAAAATTTTTATTTAATCGAACTTCGTTATTGTTAATAAGCATAGTTCTTTTTTCTAAATCAACATGAGAGGCTGAAAAATCAGGTGTTCCTCTTTTAAAATCACAATTTTGACAATAGTAAGAACCTATATGACCATAATGGTAATAATAATAAATGAGTTTTTTATGACATTTAGGACAATAAGCATTATCCACCGAAAAATTTTCCTTTTTAGAATAAGAATCTTTTGTTTTATTTATACCATACGTAATAATGTTTCCTTTAAAGTTTAATTTTTCTTTCATAAGACCTGGATCATCAGCGTTTAAAATAAGGGTCGTTTTTTCATCGATGGCATTAAAAATCGCATCATAAATAATATCCGGAGAACCATTACGGGCAGGTTGATCACGCGTAATATTCGTGACAACTAAATGGGTCATTTTATTTTTACCAAAAGCAAGATGCAAGTGTCTTTCATCTAATTCTAAAAGTAACACATCGTGTTTAAATTTTCCTGTTAACGTACAATTATTTAAAATAAGAGTTGTAATACCTCGTATCCCATTACTTCCAGAAGCATTATAAGAAACATCTAACCCCGCATCCGTTAAGATATGATAAATCATTTGGGTCGTTGTTCCTTTCCCACTGGAACCAGTGACACCAATAACATATTTTGGATATTTAATTTTTTCTAAGACATGTTGATTCATGTTATAACTAATGGCGCCAGGAAATTGACTACCGTTTTTATGAAATAATTTACAAAGAAATGTCAAACCTTTGTTAATAATGATTTGTAAAGTTGTCATCATCTTTTCATCACCTACGAAAATTATAGCAGATAGCTTTTCATTTGACAATAAAGATGGTAAAATAAAACCGTGATTTAAATGAAGAATAGTGAGGAAAAATTTATACAATATCTTAAAAATGAACGTATGTTTTCACTTAATACGATAAGTGCTTATCAAAATGATTTACATGAATTTTTAAATTTTGTAAATCATCATCATTGGAATTTTTTAGCTTTGAGTAAAGAAAATGTTCGTCTTTATTTAAAATATTTAGATGACTTAGGTTTTACAAATAAAAGTGTCGCGAGACATTTAAGCTGTTTAAGAAGTTTTTACAATTATTTAATGCAAGAGGGTAAGGTTAAACAAAATATCTTTATTAAAATTCATAATCCTAAACTTTCAAAACCTTTACCTAACATTTTAAATGCGGAACAAACCGAAAAACTTCTTTCTTTTTCTCATTTAGATACAGCTTGGGATAAAGAAAGGTATCTTATTTTAGAACTTCTTTATTCAACAGGTCTTCGTGTAAGTGAACTATCTAATATTTGTTTAAAAGATATAAAAATGAAGGAGAAAACGATTTATACCGTTGGTAAAGGCAAAAAAGAACGCCTGGTTTATTTTGGGGATGTGGCTTTGGATGCTTTAGAAGATTACTTAAATGTTAGAAAAGATTTATTAAAGAAAGAAAAACATGATTATTTATTGGTGAATCAAAGAGGGGGAAAGATGAGTCGTAGTAGTATCGAAAAGATCGTTCAAAAAAAAGCCTATGAATCTCATTTGATTCAACACGTATCGCCTCATACTTTAAGACATACTTATGCGACTGACATGCTTTCTAGTGGGGCAGATATTAAAACGGTTCAAGAACTTTTAGGCCATGAAAAGTTAAGTACAACTGAAATCTATACACATTTATCAAGTGCCTATTTAAAGGAGGAATACCATCATAAAATGATGCGAAAATAGAAATATAGGGGCTTTTTTATTTGATAAAATTATGATATACTACATTGTAGTGGGGATAGAAAGAGGTATTTTTATGTTTTTTCAAAATGCAGATGTAATAGAATATAACAGTGAAAAATATGTTGTGGTAGCTGTTCATGAGATAAAAGAAATGAGTAAAGTTTTTGCTTTGGCTTGTTTATTATCTTATGATGGTGAACCAACCGATGATTTTAGTGTCTTTTTTGGAACCGTAAAAGAACCACATTTAGTAATGGATTCTGCTTTAATCAATAGGTTAATGCCGGCTTTTCAAGAACAATTAAAAAAAGATGTTGAGGATTTATTTTAATAAGGGGGATATATGAAACTAGATTATTTAGAAATTAAAGAAAGATTAACAAATTTAAGTAAAAAAGGAGAATTAGACAATTCCAAACTAGGAAATCGTACAGCTAGTGAAAGATTAGAGGTTTATGCCAACATTTTCTTAGGGGATGATGTCGATGTTTCAAAAATTGATAGTACAAATTTAAGCGATTTTATCAGAAAAGCTTTAAAAGATTTTCATCCTGATGCAAACAATTTAGATCCAGAATTTCAGGATATTGCTACTTACATGACGTATGCTTATACCGATTTAAAAAAGAAGATTGATATTCATCCCACTTTTTCTATGAATATTGAATATGTAAGTAAAGAAGAGTTAGAAAACGATCAAAAAAAGGAAGATGCCAAAAAAGAAGATGTAACTAAGGAAAGTGAACCGTCAAAACAACAAGAGGATCCTAAAAATTCAAAAGAGGATACGAAAACCGTTCCAACTGAAGAAACGGGTATGAGTGTTGTTGATCAACCAAAAACCTCTAAAACGGATGATGTCGATGTTTTATGGCCTAAAGATTTTTCAAATACAAAAAAAGAGGCCCCAAACAATAGAGAAATTGTGATTCATTATGATGAAGTTAAAGAAAGACTTGTAAAGGCAAGTAAAGAACATAATTTGACGCTTGCTATACCATCTTCAAAAGAAAGATATATAGAATATTGTAAAGTAATATTAGGTGTTGAAGATTACGTAAATGTTGATAGTGTTAATTTTAGAGATGTTTGTACTCAAATAGCTAATGATTTTAGTAATGAAAAAATAGCAAGTTATGGTGAAAAAATATTTGTCACAGAACAAGAAAATTTACAAAATATTCAAAATTACTTAAACGGTGTTTTAGGCGAATTGAATGGCTGGTTTGAAGTGTTGTCGGATCATCCATATAAAATAAGTTATGTTGGCCGAAGTTTAGAAAATCAAAAGCAAGAAGCCCAAGAATATAATAACCGTAATGTTATGGAGGCAGATAAGGATCATCCTAAAGAGGAACCTCAATTTCCAAGTGTTGCGGAAGAAAAAGAAAATACTATTCCACCAGAAAAGCCAAGTGAAGATCATCTTGAAGAGCAAAGACAACCTGAAGATCCTGCTTTAATTGAAGAACAAAAGCAACCAGAGAAAAAGGATGTAAAGGCGTATTTAAAAGCTATGGGTAAACTTCTTCCTTATGCTCTTGCTGGAGCTGGTGTGGGTCTTACTGCTGCAGCTGTTATGCCAACCATTGCTTTTTCAGGCCTTGGTACCATAAGGATTGCTTATTCGACGGCCAAACTTGTTAATAAGGTGGTTTCTAAAGGCTTTTTACATGGTAAGCCAACACCTGTTGATAATATCATTATGAATGCTAAAGAAAAATTAAAAGAAAAGTACGGAGACACAAAGGCTTATAAAGCTGTTGAAAAAATAAATGAAGCCCTTAAGAATCCAAAAGTTCAATGGTTCTTAAATGGCGCGGCGGTAGGTTACAAAATTGGTGAAGCTCTAGATTTACATGATAAATTAAATGATTTTTTACATCCAGAAAAAACATATGAAGCGGAAACGATTAGAGTTTCTTCACCAAATAATGCTCTAGACCAAGATACCAGCGAGCTAGATACAGCGAATGTCGTTAATAATAATCCAGCTACCCCAAATAATGCGGTACCAACAGAGCCTTTAGAACCTTCTTCTCCTTCTTATGCTGATTTAAATACCGGAGAAAACATAGATTTATCAGGTATTGAACATGGTTTTGTAAATTCTGCAAACGCCATGAGTGAAGCCGATCCTGTTCATTTGTTAACAGAGCTTGCTCAACGTGAAAATGGAACAAGTATAAAACTATTAAAATTGCCAGATGGTTCTAATTTTACTGGTAATATTGGTGAGTTACTGGATAGTGGTATTGATCCAAATCAAGTAGCGGCTCGTATTGTTAATCAAAATGGTGAATACGCATGGCTTAATTTACAAGATATTTTAGATGTTTATAATAACGGCATGGAAATGTCTAGATAGGTGAATAAATGAAAGATAGTTTAATTGATTTAAAAAATGGTTCTCGTTTTTATATATTAGAAGATACCGCATATCAAAATAAAAATTATGCCTTAGCGGTACGCATGAATGATGAAAACGTTAGCAAAATGAATGTTGTTGTATTTGAATACAGTCTTGAAAATGGTCAAATTACTGTTAAAGAAATTGATGATGACCATATCGCTTCTGATGTAACAGCTCTTTTACAAGCAAAACTTCAAAAGAAAGATGAATGATAGGCGGTGTCATGAGACATCGTTTTTCATTCTTATTTATAAATAATCGTAAATTTTAAAGCATTTGTTTTAAAAATAATTGACGACTAGAATAAAATAGGTTTAAAATAAAGAGGAACTTTTTGAGAAAGAGAAAAGTAGAAAAGATATTTATAACAAAGAGAGAGCTAATAGGTGAGAAAGCTTTTATAAATCTTTTTGAAATAACGACTCTTTATATCCTTAAAACGGTTGAACCGATAAAACTATTTTGAGAGTACCTAGGTAAAATAAGGTGGCACCGCGGCTTTTTAAGTCGTCCTTATGAATTACTTAGGTTTTTTTGTTTAAAGAAAGGATGATAAAAATGTATTTAATGGATATTTATAAAGATGAAGAAAAGTTAATGGATAAAGAAATTAAGGTAAGAGGTTGGATTCGTAACCATCGTCATGGGTCAAATTTTGGCTTTATTGATTTATCCGATGGTACTTCTATGAAAAAGCTTCAAGTGGTTTATGATACGGATTTAAAAAATTTTAAAGAAGTGGATATGATTAACTTCGGTTCTTCTATTGAAGTGGAAGGTATCTTAAAAAAAGGTGAGGGAACTCAATGCATTGAACTCAAAGCTACCAAAATCACGTTACTTGGGGAATGCGCCAAAGATTATCCTTTGCAACCTAAAAAACATAGCAAAGAATTTTTACGAAGCATTGCGCATTTAAGACCAAGAGCAAACTTATTTCAAGCTGTTTTTCGTATTCGTTCTTTAGCCGCATTTGCTATTCATGAATATTTTCAGACAAGAGGTTATATTTACTTTAATGCCCCTTTAATTACTGCTTCTGACTGTGAAGGTGCCGGGGAAATGTTTCAAGTAACAACGATACCTTTAGATAAAATAAAAGGTGAGGTCGATTACAAAAAAGATTTTTTTGGCAAACAAACTTCTTTAACCGTATCTGGGCAATTAGAAGCTGAAACATTCGCAACAGCCTTTTCAAAGGTTTATACTTTTGGCCCAACTTTTCGAGCAGAAAACTCTAACACCAAAACCCATGCGGCCGAATTTTGGATGATTGAACCGGAGATTGCTTTTTGTGATTTAGACGAGTTAATGGATATTGAAGAAGATATGCTAAAACACGTCGTTTCTTATGTTCTAGAGCATGGTAAAGAAGAACTTGTTTTCTTAGATAAATTTGTTTCTAATGGCTTAATTAATAAATTAGAAACTTTAACGAAAAGTACTTTTACCCGTGTGACTCATGAAGAAGTCATTACCATTTTAAAAAATGCTCATCAAAAATGGGAATTTGAACCAGAATATGGGGAAGATATTCATAAAGAACATGAAACTTTTATTACGGAATACTTCCATGGTCCCGTTTTTATTACCGATTGGCCTAAAGATATTAAGGCTTTCTATATGAAACAAAATGACGATGGTAAAACCGTCCGGGCTGTCGACCTTGAAGTCCCTTTATCGGGTGAACTTATGGGCGGTAGTCAAAGAGAAGAAGATTATGATAAACTTTTAAAACGTATGAAAGAACTTCATATGAATACAGAAGAGCTAAAATGGTATACCGATTTACGTAAATATGGTACGGTAGTTCATTCTGGCTTTGGTATGGGCTTTGAAAGACTTTTAATTTATCTAACGGGTGTGGATAATATTCGTGATGTGATTGCTTATCCAAGAGTTCCTGGTTCTTGTGAATTCTAGAAAGGATGCTTATGAAAGAAAATAGTTATCGTGATTGTGAAATCAAAGATTTAACCAAAGAAGATATCGGTAAGACGATTACCGTGAGTGGTTGGATTGAAAATATCCGTGACCATGGTGGAGTCTTATTTTTAGATCTTCGTGATACGACGGACACCTTACAAATTGTTTCCAACGAGGATACGATGTTTGCTCATTTAAGTAAAGAAAGCGTTATTAAAGTGAGTGGTGTTATCAGAAAACGTAGTGAAGAAACATATAATCCTAAATTAAAAACGGGTGAAATCGAACTTCTTGTTTCTTCTTTGAGTGTTTTAAGTCGTTCTTTAAGGGTTTTACCTTTTGATATTAGAAGTAGTAAAAAAGTAGGTGAAGACATTAGACTTAAATATCGTTATTTAGACTTACGTAATAAAGAGGTACAAAAGAACTTTCAATTACGGAGTGATGTTTTACATTTCTTACGTAACAAAATGTATGATTTAGGTTTTATGGAAGTTCAAACACCTATTTTAACGGCTTCGAGTCCAGAAGGAGCTAGAGACTTTGTTGTTCCATCTAGAAACTTTAAAGGTAAGTTCTACGCCCTTCCTCAAGCGCCTCAAATATATAAAGAACTTTTAATGGTTGGGGGCATTTCTAAATATTTTCAAATTGCACCTTGTTTTCGCGATGAAGATGCAAGAAGAGATAGAACCCTAGAATTTTATCAATTAGATTTAGAAATGAGTTATGTAACTGAAGAAGATGTCTTAGCTATTGGCGAAGATATTTTCTACGATGTTTTTACAAAGTTTTCCAATAAAAAGGTCAGTCCGAAACCTTTTAGACGCCTCACTTATAAAGAAGCTATGGATAACTATGGAACCGATAAACCGGATTTAAGAAATCCGTTAATTATTAAAGATATTACGGATATTTTAAAAGATACGACGTTCAAACCTTTTCAAAAAAGTTATATTAAAAGCATTTTAGTTTCTAATATCGGGGATAAATCAAACAGTTGGTTTAATGAAATTGTGGATTATGCCAGTTCTATTGGCATGCCTGGTATTGGTTATCTTACTTTAACAAGTGATAATACTTTAAAAGGCCCTATTGATAAATTTTTAAGTGAACAAGAAAGAAAAGATTTGATTTCAGCGTGTCAAATGAAACCAAATTCTGTTTTATTCTTTATTGCCAATCGAAATCTTAAATTAGCGTTAAAATATGCGAGTTTAATAAGAACTTATCTGGGCGAAAAATGTGCTTTAATCGATAAGGATAAGTTAGAACTTTGTATTATTAAAGATTTTCCAATGTTTGAATATGATGAGGAAAAGAAAAAAATTGATTTTTGCCACAATCCATTCAGTCTTCCTCATCATGGTCTTAAAGAGTATGATACGGATGATGTTTTATCTATTTTAGCTTATCAATATGACTTTGTTTGTAATGGTTTTGAAATGGCTTCTGGAGCGATAAGAAACCACGATTTAGAAAGTTTAGTCAAAGGCTTTGAAGTCGTCGGTTATACTAAAGAAGAAGTCAAAGAAAAATTTAATTCTATTTATACGGCTTTTCAATATGGTTGTCCTCCTCATGGCGGGATGGCTCCAGGTATTGACCGGATATTAATGCTTCTATTAGACGAGCCAAACTTAAGAGAAGTTCAAGCTTTCCCAACAAGTACTACTGGTGCAGATAATCTTATGGGTTCTCCAAGTACCCTTACAAAAGAACAATTAAAAGAACTTGGAATCATGGTAAGAGAGGAGAAGAAAAATGAGTAAGTTTACCAAAGAAATGATAGATAACTATGCGGATAAATTATTAATTGGTTTAACCGAAGAAGAAAAAGACATGATAACTTTAGAATTTGATAGTATTGATAAAAGTATAGGCTCGGTTTTAGAAATTCCTAATTTAAGTGAGGTAGAGCCTATGACACATGCTTTAGATGATTTTGTATATGAATTAAGAGAAGATGAACCCGAAGAATCGATTCCAATTGATGATTTATTAAGAAATAGTGGCGATGAGGATGGCGCCTACATCGTTGTACCAAAGGTGGTGGGATAAAATGATGAACGAAAGTATTGCCTCTTTACATGAAAAATTAATAAATAAAGAAGTAACAAGTGAGGAACTTGTTAAAGAATCTTTACAAAAATCACATGAAGTCCAAGCTTCTTGTAATGCCTTTGTTACCATTTTAGATGATGCAAAAGGTGGGGAAGTGACAGATAGCTTATTATCGGGTATTCCTTATGGGGTAAAAGATAATTATTCTACCAAAGATGTTTTATCAACCGGATCGTCTAATATTTTAAAAAACTATGTACCGTTCTTTGATGCCACCGCGGTTAAAAACTTGAAAAAAGCGGGAGCTATTATGGTAAATAAAACGGCTTTAGATGAATTTGGTATGGGTGGAACCGGGACGACTTGTCATACAGGTACGGTCACAAACCCTTGGGACCATACGAGAATGACGGCTGGTTCCTCTGCTGGTTCTGCTGCCGCGGTTGCCTCTGGTGTTTATCCTTATGCTTTAGGAAGTGACACCGGTGACTCGATTCGAAAACCTGCTGCCTACTGTGGTATTGTTGGATACAAGCCTACTTATGGTATGATTAGTCGTTATGGCTTATTTCCTTTTGCTTCTAGTCTTGATCACTGTGGTGTTTTAACCAGAAGTGTTTTAGATGCGGCTATCGTCGTAGATGCCATGAAAGGTATCGATAAAAACGATATGACAAGCTTTGATAGTAAAGATATTCATTTAAAAGCCGCTCTTCAAAAAGAGATAACTTTAAAGAAAGTTTGTTATATTAAAGAAATATGCGATATGGATCGTTACCCTAATGCCAGTGAAGAATTAAAGAGTCATTTAGAAAATTTCCAAGACACGTTAAAACACTTTAAAGATCTTGGTATTGAAGTGGAAGAAGTATCTGTGGATGAAAAACTTTTAAAAGCTGTCGCGAGTGTTTATGTTATTATTTCTTGCGCAGAAGCAAGTAGTAACATGTCTAACTTAACGGGTATTATCTTTGGCCCAAGAGGTGAAGGGGATAATTACATCGATATGATGAAAGATGCTCGTACCAAAGGTTTCTCAAGTTTAATTAAACGTCGTTTTGTCATTGGCTCTTACGTTTTACAAAAAGAAAATCAAGAAAGGTATTTCCATAATGCTCAAAGAGTCCGTCGTTTAATTGTGGATGCTTATAAAAATTTATTCAAAGAATATGAAGCAATTATTTTACCTGTTGGATCGGGTCCTGCTAAAAAATTAGAAGGCGCTAAAGACATGCTTGACGAAAATACCCAAATTTTGGAAGAACATTTACAAATTGGTAACTTTGGAGGTTTTCCTTCTATCACCATTCCAGATGGTTTTATAAATGGCTTACCTGTTGGCATTAACATAACAGGTAACTGTTATGAAGATGAAAAAGTCTTAAAAATTGCGTCTTTATTAGAAGGGCAAATGAACTATAAAGGACAAATTGCTAAGGAGGTAGAACATGAGTAAATATATGGCTAAAATAGGCCTTGAAATGCACTGTGAGATATCAAAAACCAAAAGTAAAGTCTTCTCAAGTGCTAAAAATGCTTATTCGGATGAACCTAACTCTTCGGTAAGACCTCTTGATATGGCCTTTCCAGGAACTTTACCTGTTGTTAATAAAGAAGCTGTTAAACTTTCTTTAATGGCTTCCATGATCATGCATTGTTCTCAACCAGAATATATGTATTTTGAAAGAAAGAACTATTACTATCCAGATTTACCAAAAGGATTTCAGCTAACCCAAGAAACCAAACCAATTCCCGTTGGTATTTATGGCTATGTCGATTATGAATGTGACGGAGAAATGAAACGTGTTCGCGTAAATAACATTCACTTAGAAGAAGATGCGGCCAGTCTCGATCACTATGAAACCACATCGACAATTGATTATAATAGAGCAGGTGTGCCTTTACTAGAACTTGTTACGGAACCTGATTTTCATTCAGCAAGTGAAGCCGTTGCTTTTCTAGAACACATGAGAAGCACCTATCAATATGCGGGTATTTCAGATGCAGATACAAAAAAAGGTCAAATAAGATGTGATGTTAACGTTTCTATCATGGATAGTAGTCTAGATGAAACGGATCCTAAAAACTGGGGTACTAAAATTGAAATTAAAAATGTAAACTCTTTTGGTGGGGTAAGAGATGCCATTAACTATGAAATTGAACGTCAAACCGAACTTAAAGAAAATGGTACCTATGATGAAATGCCTCAACAAACAAGAAGATGGGATGAGGAAACCTTTAGTACTATTTATATGAGAAGTAAAGCAGACGCTGTGGATTATAAATACTTTGTGGAACCTAATATTCCAAAATTTAAAATCAGTCCTTCTTGGTTAGAAGAAATTAGAGCTTCTATTCCCAAACTTGCTCATGAAAGAAAAGAAGATTATATCAAAACTTATGGTCTTTCTTCTTACGATGCCAGTGTCCTTGTTAAAGATAAAGCCATTTCTGATTATTTTGAAGAATGTTTAAAACTTTCTATTGATCCTAAAACGGCTTCTAACTGGATAACAGTTACCATCGTAGGAGAATTAAATAAAGAAAACATTGAAATTAAAGATTTCTTCATTACACCAGCTTATTTAAAACAAATTATTGATGGTATTAAAGAAGGTATTTTATCTTCCAAACAAGCTAAAGAAGTTTTCTATAAAGCTATTGAAGAGCAAAAAGAACCTAAAAACTTTATTAGTAAGGAAAATGGCCAAATTTCCGATGTCATGACTTTAACCGAATTAATCACATCCATCTTAGATAAAAATGAAGCTCAAATTGCATCTTATAAAGCCGGCAAAACAAACTTATTTGATTATTTTGTTGGTCAAGTTATGAAAGAAACAAGAGGTAAGGCCAATCCGGTTCTTACGAAAGAAATTTTAACACAAGAATTAGCCAAACGTTAAATTTTGCAGAAATTTTAAAAATTAACGGCATACCGTTAGTATTTTCTAAAGAATCATGGTATAATGTAATCGATGAGAGACATTCTCATCAATAGCCTCGGCTATTAAGTCCTTAGTTTTTACTTAGGATAGGGTTTACGGGAAGCCAGTAGATATTTATCTACTGGCTTTTTTGAACATAAATTTAAATAAAAAAAGCTAGAATTTTCTAACTTTCTAAATATGAAGTTTTGACTTAGGATAAGGTTTTCTAATATCAGTAAGTCCTAGTAAGTAATCTACACTCACATCGTAGTATTTGGCAAGAGCCGCAATTTTATCAATCGGCATAATTCGAATACCTCTTTCGTATCTTGAATATTGAACTTGACTCGTTTTTAAAACGCGTGCAATATCAATCTGTTGTAAATCACGATCTTGTCGTATTTCTTTTAATCTTTCTATATTCAACTTAATCACCCAATACTATTTTTTCATATAACCATATAGTTATCTTGGAATTATAACCATTCGGATATAATGCATTTTCGCCTTTTTTATTGTTTCTAAGCTTTATTTAAATTTATGTCAAATTTAAATAAAGAAACATGATAATTAAACAAAAAATCTTACAACAAAACTGTTAAAAAAATATCAATATGCCATTTTCATAGTCATAAACAAATCATAATATGCTAAAATAATGTCATAGAAAAAATAACAAAAAAAGGAGTTGTAAAAGAAAATGAAATGTAAACGCTTGTTCGAGGGAAGGTATTCTTTAAAGAATAAGTTTGTTCTTGGAATACTTTTAATATTCATAACAATAGGTATTTCTTATGCCTATTGGAATTATAATGAGAAGCAAAATGATTTTAATGTAGCAAAGACGAATTGTTTTTCTTTAACTTACACGGATAATACAGATGCTATTACATTAGATAATATGGTTCCGACAGAAGATGAAGAAGGCCTAAAAGAAAAAGGATACTCTTTTACGATAAAAAATACCTGTAATACAATAGCTACTTATGAGGTGAATTTAGAAGATTTATTAGCGAGTCAAAATGTAAAACAGTTTCCTAA
>CAKOQM010000011.1 GCA_934101275.1 uncultured Bacilli bacterium | reverse complement strand
TTTTCTATGAAAAAAATTGCAATTTCTTGCAATTTTGACACTTACTTGACACTAATTCACAAGATATGGGTCGTTTTTAGTCCCACTTCCAGTAACGGTAACATCCGAACGAATATTGATGACAGGCCTAAAAGAAGTAGGATTATATACACTACTATCATCAAATCTACCAGAGGAATCTACAACAAATCCGAGAACATTCCAATAATTAACCCCATATAAATTATATCCACCAGCCGGGGTCATCGTCCAAAACCAATTTCCTGTTGCTAAATAACTTCCCATATTCGATTTCATGTGACCATAAATTCCATCAAATACCCCACCACCATGACCAGCTAGCATAACTTCATCTGCCGTGATTAAACCTATTGGATAGGTTAAAGCTTTATTGCCACTGGAGGCACTTGAAACTGTGTAATAATCATTTGTATTTTCACAAACAAGTGTTGGAGTGCTTTCTTCTATTCTTAAATAAGGCTTATAATATGTTGTAACTGTTCCCGTGCCAACACCCGATTGTAAATTTAAGGTGGATCGATCTCCACAAAAACCTGCGTTTATATCTAGTTTAGAAGTATAATCATTTAATTTATCTGTATAAAACTTATCTACACTTGTTTTTATAACTGAAGATATTTGGGTTCCATTAGCACTGCCAGAAGTATACATATATCCTACATATATATTATCATCGCTCCCTATATTAAAACGACTGGCGTTGTATTGTCTATCCTCTGAGGACTCGCCATTTTCATGAGCAACGGTTCCATCATAAATCATTCGAACCGATCCATTACTATTGATACGAATGATTCTCCAGTAGTATCCAGCAAATTTAACATAGTTGTTTTCTACCGAACCACGATAGTAGTAAGTAGGATTACCATCGCAATCATCTGTTTCATAGATTCCTCTTTCATGTGATTCGCATGTATCATCATCACACGCTGATTTTGCAAAATCTGGCGTATAACTATTTACTTCAATATTACCTAAAACCGTCGATACAGTCTTAGATGTTTTACTAAAGTATAAGGTACATTTCGTTCTTGTATTTGACGTGTCACTATATTTTGAATAATCTATATCAGCATGCCAGATGCTATCATTCCAGTTTATAGATACATCATTATTGCAACCTGATTTTTCTTTATCTAAAGTATAACCTGTGTTTTGATTAGGCATATCCCTTGAAATAGTTCCATCGATATAATAAGTGAAATAAATATCTCCTGGTTCTTCCGTTTGACCATTGATAACATCAAAATTTTTCTTTTCTTCATAATAAGCAAAAGAGCTATAAAAAATAATTCCTGATAAAATAAAGGTAACGATAACAGCAAATATAAGTATTAAAATATATGTTTTCTTTTTTTCTTTAAACTTATAAGGTATCATTTTATCACTTGCTTTCTCTAATTTATAATGTACGGATCTGTCTTAGTTCCACTTCCTGTAACAGTAACATCCGAGCGGATATTGATAACGGGTCTTAAGCCACTTGTGTCCTGGCAGCTTGCATCATGAATAAAGCCAGTTCCACCAATCAAAAAAACAATTGGAAAATAGGCTGAGTAACCATAAGGATAGTAAAATCCACCTGGGGTCATCGTCCAAAAAGCGTTACCCGTTGCTATATAACTTTTAGGATTTGTTTTCATATGATTTTGATTACCATCAAACACCCCACCTGCATGACCAGCAAGCAGAAAATCATCAACAGTAATTAGACCAATAGGATAGGTCAAGGCTTTGTTGCCAACAGATGCGCTTGATACGGTATAATAATCCAACTCATTTTCACATTTTAATGTGGGTGTACTTTCAATAAGTCTTAAATAAGCCTTGTCGTAAGTAATAACGGTTCCAGTTCCAACGCCACCTTGCAAACTTAAAGTCGAACGATCGCCACAAAAGCCAACACTTGTATCTAACTTTGAGGCATAGCTTATTAATTTTGCTGCATAAAATTGGTCATTTGCGGTTTTTACAGGAGAAGATGTTCCAATACCATGGGCGTCCCCTTCTGTATACATGTAACCAACATACATATTATCTGTTCGAGCTGAATTAAAATTACTTGTCGTATATTGTCTATCTGTGGATGCTTCGCCATTTTCATGAGCTGTTGTACCATCATAAATTATTCGAATGGATCCGTTACTGTTGATTCTTATAATGCGCCAATAAAAGCCCGCAAATTTCACATAATTGTTTTCCACAGAACCACGGTAATAATAGGTGGGATTCCCATCATAATCCGTTGTTTCGTAAATCCCTTTTTCATGAGATTCACAAGTATCATCATCACAAGCTGATTTTTTAAAATCTGGCGTATAACTGTTTACTTCCAGATTACCTAAGACCGTTTTAACCGTTTTAAATGTTTTATTAAAATATAAGACACATTTTGTTCTTGTCGTAGTTGTCGCATTATAATTTGTATAATTACCCACAAAGTTCCAAGCAGCATAATCCCAAGTTGGAACAACACCATTCGTACAACTTGATTTAGAGGAATCTAAAGTATAACCTGTATTTTGATTAGGCATACTTCTTGAAATAGTTCCATCCACATAGTAAGCAAAATAAATGTCACCTGTTTCTTCTACGGTTCCATTAATGGCATCGAAATCTTTATTTTCTTCATACAAGGCATAACTCTTGCCAAAAAGAATGTAACCTAAAAAAAGACCTATTAAAACTAAAAAAACATTTAAAATTATTTTCTTTAAATTTTTAGATTTAAACTTTTTAATATTCATTATTTCATCTCTATTACTATGTCCACTTTTATATTTTTTAACACTACTTATTATGTCATATTAATGATAACATAATTCAATTTTCAAGACAATGGCAAACATGACATTTTATACCGTGTTTTTTCATACAATACTATGACAAAATATGTCATAGGTGAAGTAAATGATTAAAGAATATCGAAAAAAAAGAGGCTACACCCAAGAAATGTTAGCCGAAGAACTTTTTATTTCCACAAGACAGTTACAACGCATTGAAAAAGATGAAACAAGCACCACGTTAGAGACATTAAAAAGAATTAAGAAAATTCTTAAGATTCCAAATGATGAAATGGCCAAAATATTTGAAGATAAAGAAGAAGTTAAAACTCCTTAAGTTTAGTAAGAAAATTTTTGCTTTTTAAGTAAATGCCCGTATAACTATCATAATAAGAGCTAAGGAAAGATGACAGCTCTTTTTTTATGTCATCTTTGATATCTATTTTGGTAATTTTCGTAATATCTATTTTTTTAAAAGCTTTTAAATAATAAATTGTTTTAGGGGAAAAAAGCCTTTCATTTTGATAACAGTTTTGACATATCATTCCTCCATCTTTAATAGATAAAGTAAGAAGGTTGTTGGAAGAACCACACTTTACACAAGCATCCAGAGGAATATCCACACCTAATAAAGTTAAATATTTTACTTCGATAATATGAGTTAAAATAGCCGCATCCAAGCCTTCATTCATTTTTGTTAAAGTAATAATGAGTAGTTCTAGTAAGTTTTTCTTTTGTGTTTCTTTATAGACTTGAACCGTTAAGTCCGTCAAATAATTTAAATAACCAATTAAATAAATATCTTCATGAAGATGAGAAAAGTTATCTATGATATCCACTTCTTTTAAAATAGATAAATTATTTTCTTTATAATACATATAAAAATAACCATACGTAAACTTCATGGTTTTACTTCTTAAAGGGCTTTTCATGCTTTTAGCTCCTCGAGCAATAAGCCCAATTAAACCGTGCTCCGGGGTTAAAAGGTAAACTAAAAGTGATGAGTCTTTATAATCAATTGTTTTGACAATAAAACCCATCACTTTTGTTATCATAAATCCACATCTTTTCCTTTATATTTTAAATAATATTTAATCTCGCCAGTTTCTTTAAATTTGTTCCAAGCTTCTTTTTTTGTCATATTTCTCTTCCCTTCTATTTTTATTGTGGGAAGAAAAAAGTTTTTTTATACATTTATTTTAAATTTAATTCATCAAAACCTAATTCTTTCAAATAAGATTGTTTTTCTTTCCAATTACGGATAGTTTTTACATAAAGTTCCAAATAAACTTTTTTACCTAAAAGATTTTCTAATTCTTTACGCGTTTCACTACCAACCATTTTTAAACGTTCTCCACCACGGCCAATGACAATCTTTTTAATAGACTCTCGATCAACAATGATATCAACATTTATATTTACAATGTCTTTTTTCTCTTCAAAAAAAGTCGTAACACAAGTAAGAGCATGAGGAACTTCTTCAATAGTTGCATTTAAAAGTTTTTCACGAACAAGTTCACTAGCCATGAAAGACATAGGACTACTTGTTACCATATCTTCATCAAAATAACGTACATTGCCCGTCAAATATTTTTTTATAACTTCTAAAAGACGATCAATATTATCTTTTTCTAAAGCACTTACCGGTACAATTTCTGAAAAAGGATACAAATCTTTATAGGCAATAATAGCTTCCATAATTTGTTCTCTTTTTAACTTATCAATTTTATTTAAAACTAAAATAACAGGAACGGAACTATTTTTTAAGTTTTCTAAAATATATTTATCCCCTTTACCAAGACCTGAAAGAGCATCCACAACAAGTAAAATAGCGTCAACATCTTGCATCATCGCATAAGATTCTTTGTTTAAAATTTTACCTAATTTATTTTTAGGCTTAGCAATTCCTGGGGTATCTAGAAAAATAATTTGACTATGTTCATCATTATAAATACCTTGAATAATATTACGGGTTGTCCCCGCTTTATCAGAAATAATAGCCACTTTAAAATCTAAAATAGCATTTAAAAGAGTACTTTTACCGACATTTGGTCGACCAATAATACTTATAAAACCACTTTTCAAATTTAACACCCCTATCTTAATATATTTAAACTTTCTAAAATTTCATCTTGAAGGTCAAACATGATTTTTTCATCCTCTTTACTTTTCATGTGATCATAACCTAAAAGATGTAAAAGACCATGAACGACTAAAAAAGATAATTCTCTTTTTTCTGAATGACCGTATTCACGGGCCTGTTCTTGCATTTTAGGAATGGATATAAAAATGTCGCCAAGCATCCGAAATTCATCAAAATCATCTGGGCTATCTTCTAGGGCAAAACTAATGACATCGGTTGGCCTGTCAACTCCCCTTCTTTCCCTATTAATTTCATGAATTTCTTCATTACTGACAAAGATAATAGAACAAATGGCATTATGAACCTTCTCATGTTCAAAAACTTTTTCAATCACTTCATCTAAATATTCATAATTTTGATAACCATAATTATCATTAATTTCATATTGATTCATAAAAATCCCCCTTCAATAGATTATAATAACGAAATACCAATGTAGTTTAAATACCAAAGTAAAACTGCAATAAATAAGATGACACATAAGATGTTATAAAAAGTATCACTTCTTAAAAAGCGTGGTAAATGTTTTTTGATAGCACTAAGACCAATGTAAAGTAAAAAACCAACAATTGCTCCGACGACATTAAGTAAAATATCATCCACATCAAAACTTCGACCAATATAGTGTTGAACAAGTTCAACGGTTGTGCTGGTGACAAAGCTAATAAACAAAATGTGACTCACTTTACTGGCTTTAACATAGCCTGAAACAAAATAACCAAAAGGAACAAAAAGTAAAATATTACCGATGACATTAAGATAAAAACCATGGGTTCCTACTTTATAACGTAAAATTTCGGTAAAAGGAACAAGATTTAAGCCACTTGATGTATTTAACTCAGCATTCGTTAAAAGGTTAAAAAGTAAAAGAGCATAAACCACGAATAAGAGATTTAAAAATTCTTTATAAAAGATAAACTTCTCATGATTCACATGTAAATAAGTGATACGAATAGATGTAATGACCACAAGAAAAATGGTTAGCATTGGCCAAATATTTTGAAAAGCTCCTTCAATTAACTCTATTTCCATGATTTATTCCCCTTCAATAAATTCCTCAATCTGTGCGATGTCTTCTAAAACCACCACAAAGACTTCTACTAACATTGTACTATCATTTACTTCTTTTTTCAAAACTTTTTTCGTCAAAATTTTCTCTTTGCCTTGTAAAGTAGCTCCTATTTTCTCATCGACACTTTCTAAAGCCTTGTCTAAGGCCTCTTCTTCCTCATATTTTTTAGATTCTTTATTCGTTTCTTTTTGGTTTACAAAAGATAAGGTTTGGCCCAAAAAAGAAAAAAGTTTATGAGGTTCTTCTTTGAAAGAAGTTAAACGATTTTTAAAAATATAAAAATCATTCCATTTAAAGTTCCATCTTGTCTTACCACTTAGGGTTTCTTCTTCATAATGAAGAGGAAAATTCACTTTTACTTTATACCATACCTCAGCGTAAACACTACCAGTCGCACACGTCACTCCCTTTACTTCCTCGTTATTTTTAATGAGACCACTAATTAAGATATCTCCTTTTTTGACCACATCATTTTGCTTGACTAAACTCATTCCTTTTTCATAAATCATTTCTTTAATGATGCCATCTTTTTTAGCTATAACATGACAAGACAAAGGCTTGTTTTCTTCGACATTTAGTTTTCTTTCTTCTACTCTAACAATATAGTTCATACCTTTAATCTCGATTTCCAACCATTCCAGCTTATCAGGAAAAGACGATAAAATATCTTCTTTTATGCGAGTTAATTCTTGATAACTTTTTTTCCAAGTGTTTTTTTTAATACCGCGTTCTTTTAGTTCTTCTCTTACAAAATCTCTTATTTCTTTACTTTCATGAGAAATTTCTACAGATACCATCACATGCGAAAGGACAAACAGTAAAACAAGACCTAAAATAACCCCAAAAAGAAAAATATGATGCTTTTTTACCTCTCTTTTTATTTTTCTTAAACCAATAAAATCATTATCTAAAATTTTAACATACCAAAGTTTTTTTATTTTTTCTTTATCTTCTATTGATACTTTAACATATAAATTTTCTTTGTCTTCTTTTGTTTCATAAACTGTAATACGCTTTTTAAACATTTTAAAGAAAAATTTATTTTTATCTTTTACTTTTAATTTAAGCCATATCATTTTGTTTCCTCATTTCTGTGAGTACTCCTTCAATTAAAATTTCTTTTTTAGTTAGTTTAACAACCCGAAAAGAATGCCCTTCTAAAAAAATTTTACTTTGAGGCAAAATTAGAGTTATTTTATCTTCTTTTAAAACCTCAATATCAATAAAGCCATAAACATGGATAAAATCCTCCCACATATCGATAAAATAGTCTTTGTCATATAAAAAGTTTTGAATTGTTTTATAAAGATGCACAAGATCACCTCATAAAAGTTTATGCAAAAAAAGAAGAAAACAGTTTTAATTTAACTCATCTTCTTCTTTTTTAAAATATATTCATCCATATTTAAAACTTCAATAGGTGTTTCATATAGATTTTTTTCACCTTTTTTTATTTTCCAATTTGGCTCTTTTCCTAAAAATTGAGATAAATAATTATCTTTAACTATATAAAGGCGAATTTTTCTTTGTTCCTCATAAGAACACAAAGAAAGCATTTGTAAAAAATTTTCTTTATTCTCCTTCATGCTTAAAATAGTTTGTTTAAAAGAAAGGGTGGTATATTTTTTATCTAAATCATGCCTAAAACGACTATATAAAACATTTAAAATTTTCTTTTCTTCAGGTCGATTTAAAAATTCTTCTAAAGAAAACGTAAGTACATTTTCATCTTCAATAATAAAATCTTTTAATTCGTGCCATTTAGAATCTTTTTGAAACTTAAAGATGCCTAAAACATTTGGATCATTTTCTGTAATCGTAGAATCAAAATTTTGAATATCCTTTAAAATGTCCATTTTTCCTTTGGCTATAAATAATTCATCGATTGATTTTAAATCATTCATGGGCAAAATATAGTCATTTTTTAATGGTCTTTTAACACCAAGTCCATAAGTATCCATCGACACCACTCCTTTAAATAGATAAGATAGTATTATAGCAAACTTTAAAGGAGTTGTCAAAAAGCATTAATTTTGCTACACTTATGTTGGATGGTGATAGAATGGATTGCTTATTTTGCAAAATAGCCCGACACGAAGTCGATAGTAAAATTTTATATGAGGATGATAACTATATGGCCTTTTTGGATATCAATCAAGAAGAAGCCGAAGGACATACTCTTATTATTCCCAAAAAACATATCGAAGATTATACCGAGCTTGATAAAGACACGTTAAATGATATGTTCTTAATAGCTCAAAAATTAAATAAAGACCTTATGATAAAACTTAATAAAAGCGCTTGTACTCTTCTATTTAATTATGGAGATTCTCAAGTTATTAAACATGTTCATCTGCATTTACTTCCTAATTATCTTTATGAAAAAGGAACCAAGGATATAGAAGATGTTTATCGTACATTAAAAGAAGCTTAACAAGGCTTCTTTTTTGGCTCTAGTGTAAAAACACTATAAGGATATTGAGATATATTTTGTGTTATCCTTTTTATATTTTCTAAAGTTAAACTTTCTAAAATTTCTTTCTCATTAGTTAATATTTCTCTATAATTACATAAAGAATAGACAATAAAATCATTAACGTCCTCGACATCTTCATAATTTAAAACAAGGTTGGCAATCTCTGATTTCACTTTTCTTTTTATATCTTCTTCGTTATATTCTAAAGACTCTAATTTTTCTAAAACACTTTCTAAAGCTTCCTTTTTATGATGCGTTCTAAAGATAATTTGACATACGGCATAGTCTTTCTCAAAATAAGTTTGAGTATTTAAAGTGATACCTAAATTTTCGTTCAAAAATTTTTCTTGAAACAAAGAGGTCGCCCCATAATTTGCTGCCATAAGTAAAGAAAAGGAATTTAAAAATAAAACTTTTTCAAAATTAGAAATATCCTTAGCAAAAGGTATTTTAAGGGATACATAAGTCTTTGGCACTTCAACGTTACAAGTAACTTCCTTACTTTTTAAAACAATCGCCTCAGGTTCTTCATAGGTTTCTTTAACAGGCATTTGATACGCCTGAAAAGTTTTTCCTTTTTGATTTTCTTTAACAAATTCAAATACTTCTTCTGGCTTTACATTACCTGTGATAACAAGAAAACTGTTTAAAGGATGATAAAAAGTTTGATAAAACACTTCTAAATCTTTTAAAGTAATTTTTTTTATATCTTCTTCTCTTCCTGTTCCACAGTAATGATTATGATAAGTTTTAAAAAGAGTTTGATTCACCCCATATAAAGACTTGCGATTCACGTTATCACTTTGAATTCTAGCTTCTTCTAAAATAGGTCCTCTTTCACTTTCAAAAGCAGATTCATCAAATTTTTTGGTTTGAATACGGTCTAATAAAAGATTAATATCTTCTTTTAAGTTGTCAGAGCCCACAAATTCGTAAACCGTGCGATCTGGAAATGTAGCCGCGTTAGAATAGGCATTTAAAGCTTGAAAACGACTTAACAAAGAAACATTATTTTCATCTTTACACATAATATGCTCTAAATAATGAGCTGTGCCAAGAGGGACAGAGACTTCTTTTTCTGAAATGTGAAAAGAAATATCTTCTGCACCACACAAAAAAGTTAATGTTCCTTTAAAGGCGTTCGCTTTTTTTTGGACCCAAACATATACTTTAAGACCATTATCACACGTATCTTCATAGATACATTCTTTTAGACCTTTTAATTCAATTTTCTTCATCTTCTTCCTCCAAAACATAAGACATTAATTCTGTGAGTTTTTCCCCGTACTTTTGAATATTTTCTTTTGTTACTTTAGGTATTCCTTTTATGTAATCTTCATACATTGGGACGTTATCTATTTCATGAAAATAGTAATTATCCATAAGGCCATATAAACTATCTTCGCGAAGATGTAAATCTTGTAAAAACTTGCGTTTTTGAATTTCAATTAATTCTTCATTGATATCCCCATCTTGCATTTCTTTAACACACGTACGAATACATTCTTGAGCCTTGGTAACATTTTCTTTTTTTAAGCCTACATAAATCATCATTATAGAATCTCTTAATTGAACATTTAAACCACAAAAATAGCATAACGAATTATCAACTCTTAAAGACTTTGTTAATTTATCATCCATCCCCGATGAAGATCCTAGTAAACGTATAAAAATAGGTGTAACATAATTTATTTCGAAAAGTGTTAAAGGCTCTATCTTATAATACATAAGAAGTTGTGTTTGATGGTAGGCTCCTGTAGAAATTGTATCCTTAGGATGTGTATTTTCATGCGTGATCATCTCATATAAAGTATTTTTTTTAGATGGTATGGTAAGATAATGTTCTAAATAAGAAACAACTTTATCCATATCTAAGTTACCAATAATATTTATATCACAAGGACTTTTTACAAGTTCATCATAATAAGAAACTATATTTTCGTTATTTAAAAGTTCTAATTCTTTTTTACTACCAAGTAAACTTTCACTCAGAAGGCCGTTTTGATATAAAATATCTCGACTTTCTTTCATCGCATAAGTCGTTGGCTTTTCTTTGTAGCTATCCATGGCCATTAAAAGTTTTTGCTTATGGATTTCAAAACTTTTTTCATTCCACTTACCCTCTTTAATATCTGGTCTTTTTAAAAGACTGGTCAAATACTTAATAAGATTTTCAACATAATCTTTCTCTTTAACGTAAGAAGGATCTAAAAATTCGATATTGAAAGTAACAAATAAATTATATCCAATTCTTGATAATTGTCTTTCACAATCAATATTATATAAATTTTCTCTTTCAATCATCATAGCTCTTTTTGTAGGATAATCTTTAGACGTATATCCCATCAAACGACTTAAAAGATTTTTGGCTGTCACATTACTTTTTCTGATATCACTTTTAAAATTAATTTCGATATTTGCCGTTCGAAACTTATCAGTTTTAATTGTATAAACATTACAATTTCCTACAACATAATTTTTATATTTCATTTTCCACCTACTTTTTCATAACATTTACAAAAATAGTCATCCGTCATTCCTGCTAAAAAATCAATAACCTTTCTTTCATTTGTTGTTTCATTTAAATAAGTATCCACCTTATAATTTAAAAAGGCTGTATAGATTAAAGAAGCTTTATTATCCGTCTTAATATCTTTTAAAAACGTTTCAAATAAAGTTTTATACATATGTGTGATCTTTTCTTTTTCTTCTTTAGAAAGAGAAAGATTATAAATATGCTCGTAATTAAATTTTTTGAGATCTACGATGGCCGAGAAAACTTCATCACTTAATTTAAGATAAGGCTTACCCAGACTATTTTTTATTAAATCCATAACAATAGTATTAACAATTTCTTTATTTTTAACCCCTAAAACGCTTTTCACATTGGCAGGAATATCGCCATCTTTAATAAGGCCAAGCATGCGAGCATCTTCTATATCTTTACCAAGATAGGCAATAATATCACTTACTCTTACCACACAGCCTTCCAAAGTCATAGGCACTAATGTTTTATTAAAATCTTTAACGGTATACGTTTTTTGATACTCTTCTAAAAATTGTTCTTTTGTTTTTTTTCTAGGTCGGTACTCTTTTAGTTCTAACTCACCATTATGACACATGATCGCATCTAAAACTTGTAATGTGATATTACGTCCCTCTCCTTTATTTTCTAAATTCATTAAAATACGAACACTTTCAATATTATGATTAAAATATCCTTCATTATAAGCCATGCTTATTTGACTTAAAACCGATTCTCCAAAATGCCCAAACGGAACGTGACCTAAGTCATGTCCCAGACTGGCAGCCTCGATTAAATCTTCATTTAATAAAAGAGCACGCCCAATCGTTCTCGCTATTTTAGATACATATTGAACATGAAGCATTCTTTTAGTAATATGATCATTTTTCCTTCCTGGAAAAACTTGTGTTTTATCACTATAACGAATAAAGGCGTAAGAATAAATAATGCGGTCAATATCTCTAAAAAAAGGACTTCTTATATCACTTTTTTCAGGTTTTAGACGTATCGCCTCTTCATCACACGTCGCATACTTTTGTAAATATTGATTATGATAAGACATATTTAAAAAAACTTCTTCTTGCATGTTTTCACTTTCCTTTCT
Organism: uncultured Bacilli bacterium; assembly: GCA_934101275.1. Taxonomy (GTDB): domain Bacteria; phylum Bacillota_I; class Bacilli_A; order RF39; family UBA660; genus Ventrenecus. The sequence continues at coordinate 18,714 of CAKOQM010000011.1, read as the reverse complement.
TAATATTTTTTATTTTTGCACAAGAAAAAGCTGTCCTAAGACAACTTTTAACGAAAATAAAGAAGATAAAATAAAAATAATAAATAAATGATTAAACAAATAAGACCATTTAGTTTATTTTTTGAATTTTCTTTTTGTTGTATACCTGTTGCCATAGCAATTAAAACACCACCGATAAGTCCACCAATATGTGCCGCATTATCCACACCGGTTACCATAAAACCAAATAAAATATTGATTAAAATAAGGGGTATGATTTGATTATTAAAAATAGATCCCAAATAAACACGATATTGTGTTCCAAAGTAAACCAAAGCACCCATAAGGCCAAAAATAGCACCCGATGCTCCTATACTAATGGCATTTGGCGTAATAACCGCACTCATTAAGCTAGCGCTTATTAAACTAACAAAATAAATAATTAAATATTTCTTTTTGCCAGCAAAATTTTCTACTTGGGTACCAATAGCATATAGTGCATACATATTAAAAATAAGATGTAAAAGCCCACCGTGCAAAAAGCCACATGTTATAAGACGCCAAAAATCTCCCTGTACAACATAATAAGAATTTAAGGCTCCGTACTTTAGTAAAGCGCTACCAGATAAAATGCCACCGGATAAAATGTAAGTTGTAAAAAAGACAATAACATTTAAAGCAATTAAAACATTTGTAATAACAATTTTCTTTGGTTTAAAAATACGCTCATAAACTTTATTTTCTTTTTCAGTTTTTGCATTAATATCATTAGCCACATTAAGCATTAAATCAAAACCGTCTTCGCCTTCCGAGAATTTATCATTAATTGCAGGAAATTTTTCAAGCAAAACTTTATTCGTAATTTTGTCCTCATTGGAAAGAGCTACAGACTCAATCTTTTTATCTTCAATAAAATTAACTTCATCATTTACATCTAATAAAATATTTAAAGCGTTCATTGACCAAGAAAGAGTTTTTCTTTTTACTTGATGCATAACATTATTAAGTTTCATTAAATCGAATTCATACTGTTCTTCATTATGAATATAATTGGCATTAATACGTATAATTTTATAAGGTCCATTTTGATTTTGAAGCCAAATTTCATCCTTGACGCCATTCACTATCATGGGGGTATAATCTTCTTCTGTGACAAAATAATGAACTAAACGCATTATAATTTCATCTTTTGTTTCTATTGTGATCATAACAGCCTCCTCGCATATTATTTTACTAAAATTCATATCATTAGTAAAGGGATGATCCAAATGCTTTATTATTTACTTTTTCTTATAACAAGTTGTACTTTACTTTTTTATTCTATCATTCGTGCCCTTTTGAAAGAAAATGATCCTGATCTTTATTTTTTAATTTTCTGTAATTTCATTTTTTTAATCTCGACAACAGCATTTTTCTTTACATTTAAAGAACTTCTTCTAAGTCTATTGTCTTCTTTTTTTCTTCTTGGATACGCGATTTTATTACTTTTTAAACTAAAAAAGATAAATCTAAAATTAATACTTATTGATTACCCTTATTTAATTTTTACTATGGGAATTTTCCTCTATATTCTTTTCATTATCTTTTTCTAAATCATTTAGGAAATTTTGAAAGATTTCTGGTAAAGGCACTTCAAAGTGAAGAGCCTCTTTTGTAATGGGTTCAATAAAACTTATTTCCTTTGAATGTAAAAATTGACCAAAACCTTTTATAACTTCTTTACCATAAACAGGGTCATTAAATAAAGGATAACCAATATAAGAAAGATGAACCCTTATTTGATGCGTGCGTCCTGTTTCCAAAACACATTCAATTAAAGTATATTTAGAAAAACGTTTTAAAACTTTAACACGTGTCACAGCATGTTTACTGTTTTTATCCGTCACGCACATTTTTTTACGATTTTTCTCATCTCTACCAATTGGAGCATCAATAACAATATTATTGTTTTGTAAAACACCTTTTACCAAAGCAATATATTTTCTTTCTACTCTTTTATTTTTAAAGTCATCGGCTAAAATTTGATGGGCTTCATTATTTTTAGCAACTAGCATTAGGCCAGAAGTATCCTTATCAATGCGGTGTACAACACCCGGACGATTTTCTTCCCCGTCACTTAAATTAGTATGATACAAAAGGCCATTTACTAAAGTATGATCTTTATTGCCACTTCCCGGATGAACAACAAGCCCAGATGGCTTATTGACGACAATAACATTTTCACTTTCATAGACAATATCTAAAGACATCTTTTCTGGTGTTAAACAAACATCTTCCACATAATCTTTAACAAGCGTTATCTTATCCCCTTCTTTTACTTTATAAGAAGACTTTGAAGACTTGCCATTTACTAAAATACATTCTGTATCAAGCATTTTAGTCACTAAACTGCGTGATTTTCCTAAAACTTCGCTTAAATATTTATCTATTCTTTCATTATTTTTTTGACATATAAATTCTTGCATTTTTGTCCTCTCTTTCTAAAACAATCATAAGTAAAATAGCCCCGGAGACAATAAAAACATCCGCGAAATTAAAAATAGGATAAGAATAACCAAAAAGATTAAAAGATAAAAAATCACATACTTTGTGGTAAACAAGACGATCAATTAAGTTACCAAGAGTACCTGATATTAAAAGAACATAACTTATATTCTTTAAAGGTGTTTCTTTTATTTTGGCATACATTTTAAATAAAAAGATAAGAATAACTAAATTCAAAACAATTAAAATAGAAATGTTATCATTTAAAATGCTCCAAGCTCCCCCAGTATTATAAGCAAGTTCCAGCTTAAAAAAATGAGGAATTACAATTAATGAAGAGCTATTTAACAAACACTTCATAAAAGCTTTACTTATTTGGTCTAAAGTAACACCTAAAAATATTCCTAAAACACATTTTTTCTTCATCTTTTTTCTCCATAAACGATATTATAGCATGTTGCCTAGCGACAGACAAGCAAGAAATTTATTTGACCGAATCAAAGACATGAAATAAATTTTTTGACTTTATTATATTCTAATTTTGAATGTATTCATTTTATAAAAAAACAGAGATTTCTTCATAAATCACTCTGCTTTTTTATTTTAAAAAAACTTAAAATTATAATATTATGTTCCCAAAATATAAGGAGAACCAGAAGTTCCTGAGCCGCCAGTTATTTTTACACTAGCTTTTAAAAATACTACCGGTCTTATTAGAAGAGTATCCGTTGGCGGTTGTAAATATAAATTACCACCATATGCATTAACCCATGAAGCATTTTGGCAATTCATCGTCCAATAATTAGCGGAAGTATGTAGCCAATTATTATTATAACAATCACTTGCATTGGACCATTTATGAAGGGCTGTTGACAAACATGTAGCACGTGATGTACTTCCTCCGCTAGTTGCATATCCGTAATCACTTGGATAAACTAAGCCAACTATCCCCGTCCAAGTAGACCCACTTCTTTCATACGAATAAAATTGAGAAGCGGTGACATATCCTGAGGTTTGTCCTATATTCCATACAGCATTAGCTATTAAATTTTTGCTTGTTGAATTAATAGAATTATAAAATGTGTTATTTAAAATATCTTTGACACTAGAACTTGTCCAATATCCACTACTTCCATAGGCAACATATGATCCATAAGAACTATCACGAATTATTTTAAGTCTTGTTTCATTAGACCCACTTCCATTACCAATACTGTTAAACGAACCAACAATTCGCCATAACTCATTATTAAAACTTACATAGTTATTTGGATTTGCTCCAACGTATCTTACATTTCCTGCCGGATCATCCGCGAAAACTTGCCCATTTCCTACTAAATTTGTGACAAAGGTTGAAGCAATCGTTCCAGTATGATTAAACTTCAAACTTACACTTGCAATATCTGCTCCCATAGTACCTGTAAGAGATCCCTCATAAACGCCATCATAACGAATGCCATCTTGACACTTTATATCTTTTATTTCGTAAGTACTTCCGTATGCTACAAGGCCATAAAAATCTGTAACGTCATTTGCCACTTGAATACCATTTACATAAACATCTGCTGTCCCATAACCTTCAATGTTTGGAGAAACAACGCCATCTAAATATCCATTTAAATCTAAATAATAACTATTGGTTGAAAAATTCAAATAAACGGATGTATCGCCTTCTGGCATAGTACCAGTTAAGGATCCTGCATAAACTCCATTATAGGTATGCCCAGTCAGAGCTTTAATATCTTTTATTTCATAAGTGCTTCCATAAGTCAGCAATTGATAAAAATCCGTAACGTCATCGGCAACTAAAATACCATTTACATAGACATCAAAAGTTCCATAATTATTTGTGCCTGTTGAACTGACATTATCTAAATATCCATTTAAATCCAAATAATAACTATTAACTTGCCATACGGCATACAGTGTTAAATCAGCGTTGATTTCATAAGTACTTGAAGGTGCATAAGAAACATTGGAAGATTCACTTGAAGTACTCCAACCTAAAAATGTGTGTCCTACTTTTGAAGGTGTAACCGAACTTAAAGTAAGAGTTGATCCACCATACTTTGTTTGACTTTCTGGAGCACCCGCCCCACCATTGGCATTGTAAGAGACTACCCAAGTATATTTAACCGTTACACTTGCTGCAATAGATGAACTTACTAAGCCTACCTTATCAGATACTTTTACAACTAAAGTATAAGTTCCATCGGAAAGGCCTGTAAATGTATAAGAGTTTGAAGAACTTGATACAAAAGTGTTCCCCGCATCTTTACTATAGTAATAAGTAGCCAAACCACTTCCTAAATCCGAAGAACCACTGGCACTTACTGTTATACTATTTCCCGAGACACTTGCACTTATTTTAGGACTAGGTGATGTTTTATCTATTTTTATATCGGTACTTACTTCCTCTGAAACATTTCCGACTTCATCTTGAACCCGAAAATAAACTGTTTCATTTAATTCTTCGTTAAAAGTATAAAAATTACTTTCTAAATCTTGCCATTCACCATTTGTTTTACTATATTTCATCTGATATTTTGTCACATTTGTTTCATTATCACCAGCTAACAAACTTACTGTTACATCCTTGTTTGTCCAAGTTTCGTTACTAGAATTTGTCACACTTGTTATATAAGGTGGAATGTTATCAATTTTATCGATTACTATTTTTTCATAGGCTATATGATTATAAGCATCTTTGGCATAGACATAATAGGTGCCATTTTCAGTTATTTCATAAGTAACAGTTGTATCTAAGGTGTTTTCAATTGTTATAAAGCTTGTTGGTTCTTCTTCGCTTGTTGTTACTTGATAACCTGAAAGACCTATCACATCATCCGTTAAATGAATGCTTAAAATGTCTTTGACTCCCCAATCTGTTAAAGTATTGGTAACGGTAATCTTTGGTGCTTCTTTATCAATTAAAGTGATAGAATACGCTTCATAACTTATGTTACCAACATTATCTTTACTCCAAATATAGTAAACACCATTTTCACTTATTTCTTTTTCTATTATTCCTGTATAATCTAACCAACTAGTAGGTGTCTCTTTACTTTCTGTTATTTGATAAGATGATACGCCACTTTTTTCATCTGTCATTGTTATCTTTAACAAATAACTTTCTTGATTATTAATCTCTTCAATGATTCTTTCTGGAGATGTTTGATCTAACTTATCGGTTTTTATATCATATTCTTTAATATTACCGACTTCATCTTTAACATAAATAGGATAATTTCCTTCTTTAATGTATTCTTTTTCTAAAGTTAAAGTTTTAGATGGTGTTACACTTGTCCATTTCTTATTATCATAACTATATTCAATGATATTTTTACTAGCACTTGTGATATCTATTTTAAAAGTTTCTTTATCCTTTGAATAATCGTCATTTTGACTAGTAGCAAGAATAGTGATTTCATTAGCTAAGTTTTCTTCTTCGATGTAAGAGGTATTAACTGTTATTTTACTTTCAAAAGTGGCATTCATTACTTCATCGATCGCTGGAGTATTTGCATCCATCCATAGTTTTAATTCATAGGTTGCTTCTTCATTAGGTTTTAATGAACCACTTGTCAGTTTAAAAGAACTCGTGGCTGTATCAAGTGTTGTTTTTGCCTCTTCATAAGTATTTAACACTTTAGGTGTGCCATCATTTAAAGAGACTTTTATATATTGATTAGGAAACTGTTTTACATTTTGACTCGCTAATAAATCTTCTAAATTCACCTCATAAGTAGCTATTGTATTACAGGTGTTTTTTATCGTAAAAGAGTATCCTTTTTCTTTTAGGCTTTCTTCATCTTCTGTTGGAACCATATTATCTAATGTAATAGCATCTGTATTATCCGTGTAAGTTAAAGAAAAACAATTGGTACCTGCAACATTTAAATCTTTTTGAATTGTATTAAAATGCCAATAAGCATAAGAAATACCTATTGTTATGAATATTAAAAGTATTCCTAGAACAAACTTATTCTTTAAAGAATACCCCCCCCCCGAATAAATTTTTATGTGTCATTTTTATAACTCCTATTCTATATAAATTATATAATGATAGATATTTATTGTTAAAATAAATTCAAAAAATTCAAGATGATAATTGTAAAATTTCATAACACTCTTTGATGGTATTTAAAGATGAAACATCATCTAATAAAGCTTTGGAACATTCGCTATTTAAGAAAGTATTTAGCCTTTTTTGTAAGTACTCTACACTGCTTTTAATCGTGTATTGATAACTTTCTAACTCATGAATAAAATCTTTAATAATTTTGTCTTTGTCAGGAACATAAACATATTTTTCATCTTTTTCTTTATAAAACAACGTATTATTTTCATAGGCTAAGCCTAAAGTGATTTTCTCACTTTTCTCTATGGAAACATTTTTACCAACCATAACTTTCTCTTCCTCATCATATTTTAAATCAACAAGAGCTTCATAAGGAATCGTTATCTTTAAAGCCCAAAGTTCTTCACTTGGAAACAAATTCATGCACACATCTTGAAAAGACGGGATACCGGCAAATAAATAAAGCGTTCGTTTCGGCTTTTTTTGTAACATGCTCTCAATATTTTTATAACTTGATATATAATAAAGACCTTCGTTATAAGCTTTTTTCATAATTTCCCGCGAAAGAAGAAGGGGATCATCATACGCTCGGTCACCATACATAAATTTCAAAAAATAACTGGTCAAGATTATCTTTATATTCATAAGTTACACTCTTTCTACTTTTTAAGTATACAATAACTTTACACTAGAATTCAACTAAAATTACGTCTTCACCTATTTTTTTGATTTGCTTGAAGGTTACAAGAATTTCATCATTCTTCCGCCAAAATTGCCAAAAACTATAATTTAAAACAACAAAATGAATAACTTCACCTGAAAAAGAAATTTCAGCATCCATAATTTTACCCATTTTTTTACCATCATCTAAATTAACAACATCTTTTTTTTGTAAATCAGAAAGATTCATAAGAAACATCTCCTCAATAAAAAATATGAAAAAAATGAGTTATTATAACCCATTTAAATAATCAATAACGTGTGTTGCACAGATGGTGCCATCACTTGTTGCTGTAGTAAGCTGGCGAACATCTTTCTTACGAATATCGCCGGCTAAAAATAAGCCAGGTAAAGAAGTTTCTAAATCATGATTGGTTAAAGTAAACCCACTCTCATCTAATTTAACAAGCTCATTTAAAAGATGTGAATTGGGCTCGCTGCCAATGGCAATAAAAACGCCATCTACTTTTAAAAGACTTTCCCTATCCTTTTGTTTTAAGACAAGTTCATGAACAACATTTTCGCCCTTTATTTCACTTACCGTAGTGTTATAAATAAAAGATACATTAGATTTATTCTTTAAATTGGCTACTTTTATAGGTTCAGCTCTTAAAATATCACGCCGATGAATAACATAAACATGCTTACAAATATCAGATAAATAAAAAGCATCATCTATGGCCGTATTACCACCACCAACAATTGCAACGACTTTGTCTTTATAAAAAGCCCCATCACATGTAGCACAGTAAGAAAGACCTTTTCCTAAATAAACATCTTCGTTAATTGAAAGTTTTCTAGGACTTGTGCCAGAGGCAAAAATAACGGTTTTTCCGACATACTCTTTTTCCTCAGTTTTCACAAAAAAAACACCTTTATTTTTGGTAATTTGAATCACTTCTTCGTAACGCATATCAGCACCCAAACTTTTGGCTTGCTCATAAAAACTTTGACCTAAAGACATACCTTTGACTTTCATAAAACCAGGATAATTTTCCACAATATTAGCTTTCGTTATCTGCCCGCCAAAAACCTCTTTTTCTAAAACTAACACATTTTTACACGCTCTTTTTAGATAAATAGCCGCGGTAAGACCTGCCGGTCCACCTCCAATAATAATTGTATCAAACATTTTAAAACCTACCTTCAAAAAAAGTATAACATATATCTTCCTAATCGCAAATAACTTTATTAAGGTAATGGCCTTCTTTCATTTTAGAAAGAAAGCGTTATAATAAAATTAAAATTTTAGATTGTGAATCATTATCTTTGGGGTATTAATAGAACCACTGGGAAAAATTATTATTTAAAAAACAATCGACCTTTATTCTTACATTGTTAATAATTCTTTATAAAAAACAAAGAGGAAGTGAAACTTATTTTAAAGAACTTAAAACACTACTGATCAAATCAATATTATCAATGACTTCCCCTATTTTGTCGGTTGCTCTTTCATGGTAAAGCTCTTTCATCTTATTTTCAAAGTCTTTATATGTTTTAGGGTCACGATTTAAATATTTTATAAAACCAGAGTTTTCTTTTAAATATTGATACATTTTGGGGTTATCACGTAAAGATTTTTGTAAAAATAAATCCATACTTAATCCTCAAAAAAATGATTTAAAGGACGTGGTACTTTAGGCACGGCCGCACTAAGAGGGGATGTTGTTTCTGTTTTACCAGTAAGTTCACTTACTAAATCAAGAGCCTTCTGAGCCGTTTTAATGTGTTCTTGAATGGAGTTAACATCAATATTTTTAAGTTTACTGGTAATATTTTCAGCACTTACTTCGGGGGTTTTAGTAAAATAAGGTGACCACGCACTTTTATCTTCGCCATAAATATCATAAAGTTCATAAAAAGATTGCCATGTCATTTGACCGGTTTTAATGTAGGATACAAGTTCAGGGTGCATTCTGGCAAAGTTTTTAAATAATTCTTTTTTATCCATAAAAAATCACCTACTACATTGTATGCAGTAAGTGATTATTTTTATAATTTAAAATCATCTAAATCAAAACTTACTTGAGTTAAAGATGGTTCTTCTGCTTTTTCACTTTCTAAATGAATTTCTTCTTTCGTTTCTAACTCCACTTTTAAAAGAGTCATTAAAACTTTCTTTTTTGACACTAAAGAACCCGTACTATTGATATCCATGATGGGAATTTCGGTATTTTTAACATTTCCTTGAATATCTTCTCCAATGATGGTAATCTCTGATTTTGGCGTTGTTTTCAAAACAGATACAATTTCATAATTGACACTTTTTACTTTTTTAAGTAAAGTAGCCCCTCTTTTAGCTCTACCCGTTAATACTAAATCTGAAACTTTAATACGTTTCATCGTATTTTGATTTGTAAGAAGTGTTAAGTATTCTTCTTCATTTAAAGAAATGGTATCCATGACCTCGTCATCTTTTAAAATAATACCTTTGACTCCGATACCTCTTGTACCAACTAAAGGAATTTCTAAACGGTCAAAATAGCAATAATAACCATTCTTAGTTACCATTAAAACATTTTTATCCGCCAAAATAGATGTGACAACTTCGTCATTTTCTTTTAGCTTCATCGCCCCAATGGCTTTAGATGTTCGACTTACTTCGAAGTCTTTCATCTTCGTTCTTTTAATCATACCCATCTTTGTCACAGAGATGACCTCGCCATCACTTTGGTAAATCATAGCCGAAACTACTTTTTCTTCAGGACTTAAGCTTACCACATTGTTAATGTGTTTGCCTAAATCTTTCCACTTTGCTTCAGGTATTTTATGAACAGGCATGAAAATATAATTGCCTAAGTTCGTAAAGAATAACAAATTATCTTGAGTTGTGACATCAAATAAATGGGTCATATAATCTCCTGGTTTTAAAGTCGTTTCTTCTTTTCTCGCAGCATAAGCTTTGGCACTCATTTTTTTGACATATCCTTCTTGTGTTACCATAACAACAACATTTTCTTTAGGAATCATACTCTTCATATCAATTTTAAGTTCGGTAACATCAGCTTTTATCTCGGTTCTTCTTTCATCCCCGTATTCTTTTTTGATAACTTTAAGTTCTTGTTTCATAACATGTTTTAAAGCTTCTTCATTATTTAAAATTTGTTCCCAAACATACATATCTTTTTCTAATTTAGCCATTTCATTTTGAATATCCACAATATCGGTATTGGTTAAACGATAAAGTTGTAAAGTAACGATAGCCTCTGCTTGTTCCATAGTAAAAGCATATTCTTTGACTAAGTTTTCTTTCGCATCGGCTTTATTTTTACTTTTTCTAATCGTCCCAATAACTTCATCTAAAATACTAATGGCTTTCATTAAGCCTTCTAAAATATGAAAGCGAAGACGAGCGGCATCTAAATCAAACTGTGTTCTTCTTGTAATAACACTCTTTTGATGAGCAATAAAAGCGTCTAAGATTTCTAAGATACCGACAAGACGTGGTCTTCTATTTACAATTGCCACCATGTTGAAATTGTAGTTAATTTGTAAATCTGTATTTTTTAAAAGATAATTTAAAATAAGCTCGGCATTGGCACCTTGTTTTAAATCAATCACAATTCTTGCCATATGTTCATGGTCCGATTCATCAATGACATCATTGATACCTTCAATTTTTTTATCAATTTTAATATCCATGATTTTCTTTATAAGTTGTTCTTTAATCACATCATAAGGAATCGAATGAACAATAATTTGCTTTTTACCTTTTTCTTCTTTGATTTCCGTTTTAGCTTTTAAAATAACTTTTCCTTTACCTGTTTTATAGGCTTCTACTAAGCCATCTTTACCTTCTATTACTCCAGCGGTTGGAAAATCAGGACCAGGCATAATATTCATAATCGTTTCTAAAGTACAATTAGGAGATTCAATACGTTTAATCGTCGCATCAATGACTTCACTTAAATTATGAGTAGGAATATTTGTTGCATAACCCGCGGAAATACCAGTAGAACCATTTACCAAAAGATTAGGAAAATAAGCAGGTAAAACGGTTGGTTCTAGTTCAGTATCATCAAAGTTATAAGTCATTTCCACGGTATTTTTCTTAATACCTTCTAGCATAACTTCAGCAAATTTAGAAAGTCTTGCTTCGGTGTAACGCATAGCTGCCGCCCCATCACCATCAATTGAACCATTATTACCATGAATATCAATTAAAGTTTCTCGCATTTTCCAATTTTGACTCATTCTAATTAATGCATCATAAATTGATGAATCACCATGTGGATGGAAATTACCCATAATATCTCCGACGGCTTTGGCACTCTTACGATATGGTTTGTTATGGGTAAAGCCTGAAATATACATAGCATATAAAATACGCCGTTGGACGGGTTTTAAACCATCACGTACATCTGGTAAGGCCCTTTCTTGAATGATTTCTTTTGCATAACGTCCAAAGCCCGTCTCCATGATTTCTTCTAGGCTATATTCATATATTTTTTCAATAATTGTTTTTTCTTCTGTTTTCTTTGCCATCTCGTCACCTACTTTCTAAAGTCATCTTCTAAGGTAAAGTCGACATTTTCATTAATCCATTCTTTTCTTGGTGTTACTTCGTCGCCCATTAAAACATGGATTCTTTTTTCGGCAATCGCCGCATCGGTTAAAGTTACTCTTAAAAGTCTTCTGTTATGTGGGTCCATCGTTGTTTCATAAAGTTCGCTGGCATCCATTTCACCAAGACCTTTAAATCTTTGAATTTTATAATTACCTTTTAAAGTCTTTTTTCTTTCTTCTAATTCTTCATCGGTGGCAATATATTCTTTACCCTTACCCGTTTCAATAGAGTATAAAGGAGGTGTCGCGATATAAAGCATACCTTGTTCAATTAAAGGACGCATAAAACGGTAAAAGAAAGTGATTAATAAAATTTGGATATGTGAGCCATCGACATCGGCATCGGTCATGATGATGATTTTGCCATAATTACTTTCTTTATAATCAAAGTCGGCTCCAAGACCGGCGCCAATCGCATACTCAAGTTGTCTTAATTCAGCATTTCCTTCAATATCTTTGCTACTGGCTTTTTCACAGTTTAATACTTTACCACGAAGAGGCAAAATGGCTTGGGTTTCGCGGTTACGATGCGATTTAGCAGAACCACCGGCACTATCTCCTTCGACCAAGAAAAGTTCATTTTTCATAAAGTTTTTACCCGTTGCTTTAGCAAGTTTCTCACTAAGAACTCTTTCTTTATTACTCTTTGTCGTTCCTTTACGAACACTTTCACGAGCTTTACGAGCTGCTTCACGCGCCATTTTACTTTTCTGAGCTTTTTCTAAAATACTTAAAGCGGTATCTTTATTTTCTTCTAAAAAGAATTTTAAACTTTCATAAGTGACGCCTTCGACAGCACTTCTTGCTTCTGGAGTACCTAGTTTTCCTTTTGTTTGACCTTCAAATTGTAAAAGTTCTTCAGGAATTTTAACTGAGATAACCGCGGTAAGTCCTTCTCTTACATCACTACCATCTAAAGAAACATCTTTACCTTTTAAAACGTTATTATTTTTCACATAATCATTAAAGGCTTTCGTGATACCCGTTTTAAACCCGACTTCATGCGTACCACCGTCACTCGTTTTAACGTTGTTAACAAATGATAAAATTTGTTCATTATAAGAATCGGTATATTGCATAGCAATATCAACTTCAATCTTACTTTTAACATTATCAAAATGAATGACTTTACTTAAAGGACCCTTATTTTCATTGATGTATTCCACGAATGAAATAATCCCGTTTTCATAATGGTATTTGTTACTTAAATTATCTTCTTCGTCAATAATTTCAATCGTTACATTGGAAAGTAAAAATGCACTTTCTTGCATTCTTTCACAAATGGTCGTAAAAGAAAAATTACAATTTTTAAATATTTCTTTATCGGGTAAAAAAGTAACACTTGTTCCCGTTTTTTTAGTTTCGCCAATTTGATGTAGAGGCGTTTTAACGTGTCCACCCTTTTCAAATTCAATTTGGCTAATTTTTCCTTCTCGACAAATCGTAACTTCCATATAAGTAGATAAAGCATTGACAACACTGGCTCCAACCCCGTGAAGTCCACCTGATACTTTATAACCGGCATTTTCAAATTTACCACCAGCATGTAAAACCGTATAAATAACTTCCGGCGTACTTTTACCGCTTTCATGCATTCCAATAGGGACACCACGACCATTATCAGAAACAGTGATAGAACCGTCTTTGTGCATCACAATTTTAATCGTATCGCCATAACCATTAATAATTTCATCAATAGAGTTATCGACAATTTCCCAAACTAAATGGTGCATACCTCTTTTATCTGTCGAACCAATATACATACCTGGTCTTTTACGAACTGCTTCAAGACCTTCTAAAATTTTAATGGAATGTTCATCATATGCCATATTATCACCTCTCTAAAGTTTCTAAACCTAGTCCAGTATACCATTAAAACGCCCTTTTTTTCAAGGAAGAAGCGCGTTTTCTTAAAAAGAAAAACTACAGATAAACCTGGTATCTGTAGAATTTCGTCTATTTTATTTTTAAAATATCTTTTTTATAATTTTGACAAATCTCATCTAAATCTTTTAATAAATTGTCTATATCTTCTTTACTCTTTGTTCGAACCCCAGAAGCCATTTTATGGCCGCCCCCATGATAACGAGAAGCAATCTCATTAATAACAGGTCCCTTACTCCGAATATTTACTTTATAAATTTCTTGCTTGGCATCAAACGTTACAAAAGTCCAAACATAAATGTTTTTCATAAAATTAAAATCATTAATCATATTAGAGGCAGTCGATGAGTCAACTCCATACTTTTTTATATCGTCGTCGGATATTAAAGCATACGCAAAACCATTATCGGTCATCTTCATGGTAGAGGCCAAAAATCCTCGAAAGCGCACTTCTTCTAAAGGACGTTCGTAAAGCTTTTCATAACATTTGGTAAAATCAAGATGGGTTCTTTTTAGTAATTTAGTAACAATATCAAATGTGTCTATAGAAGTATAACTCAGTAAGAAACGATCACTATCCGAAACAATGCCTAAAAACAAATTTTCAGCCACTTTTAAAGAGATATCAAAATTACTCATCAATAGAAGTTCAGTAATCATTTGACACGTACTAGATGCCGTATCATTAATCCATTCTATACCCCCGAAATCTTCTTCAAAAGGATGATGGTCTATTTTGATAACTTCTTTGTATTTAAAGTTTTCCACACCATCTACCCGGTAAAAATTAGGAACATCTAAAGTAATCAACAAAGCGTTTTTTAAATTTTCCACGGCCACTCTATCTAAAAGGCCATACTTTTTAAATTTGGAAACACCTGTTCCTACCGCATAAACATGTTTTTTAGGGTATTTTTCTAAAATAGCATCGCGTAGAGCAAGTTGACTACAAATGGCATCCGGATCAGGACCGATATGGCGAGCCAACACAATCGTGTCGTATTGCTTAATTTTTTTTAATATTTTTTTCATGATGTTTGTATTCATCTAGATCACCTGATTCTACTTTGTTTATTTATTTTCCTTAGCATATGAGAAAGCATCACGGGCAATCATAACTTCTTCATTCGTTGGTACGACATAAACATCGATAGTAGAATCATCTGTAGTAATCTTACCTTCATGAATGTCATGGTAACTAGCTATTTGTTCATTAAATTCATAATCACATTTAACCCCCATGAATTTTAACTTATTTAAAATTTCTTTACGCTCATAAGCCCCATTTTCACCAACACCAGCCGTTAAGATAATGGCATCGCATCCTTCTAGTTCAAAATAATATTTAGCAATATAATCAACAATTCGTCTTGTAAACATATCCATAACTTTTAAAGCATTCGGTTCTTTTGATTTGCAACGGTCATAAATATCACGCATATCACTAAAACCATTTGATAAAGCATAAACTCCGCTTTCTTTGTTTAAAACGTGATTGATTTCTTCGGTACTCAAGCCTGTTTTTTCCATAATGTAAGGAATAATTGTCGCATCAATATCACCTGAACGTGTGCCCATAATAAGACCCGCGTTGGGTGTGAATCCCATAGATGTATTGATACATTTACCATCTTTTGTCGCGGTAATACTTGCTCCAGAACCAATATGACAAATAATAAGTTTTAAATCATCACGTCCTAATTTTTTGGCCATATACTCCGCAATATAACGGTGACTCGTACCATGAGCGCCATATTTTCTTACTCCATATTTTTGATACCATTCCATAGGAAGAGCATATAAATAATTTTCTTCTTTCATTGTTTGATGGAAAGCGGTATCAAAAACAACAACTTCTGTGGCACCCGGTACAACTTCTTTAGCCGCTTTAATACCTAAAACAGCAGCAGGATTATGTAATGGTGCAAGAGAACTTAAAGAAGCAATATCTTCAATAACTTCATCGGTTGCAACAACGCTTTTGTTATAGTGATCAGCACCTTGAACAACACGATGTCCAATACCTTTAATTTCATCTAAACTCTCAACAATTTTATGATTTAATAATTCCTCGATGAGTAAAGAAAAAGCATCGGTATGACTTTTTAATTCGACTTCTTTTTTTTCTTTCATACCATTATACTTAATTGTATAAAAACTTCCAGAAATACCTATTCTTTCAAAGTATCCACTCATCAAAACCTTTTCTTCTGGCATCTCATAAGCTGTAAACTTTAATGAAGATGAACCAGCATTTACTGATAATATTTTCATAATTTTTCAACTCCTATATATAATATATCAGAAAAAGGGGCATTTTACCATTAAAAAAAGAGAAAAAATCTCTTTATAAACAGGTTGGTCCTGTACCAATATTTCGAATTATTTTAATATCATCCTTATAAGAAACTTGCATGTTAGCAAAATGATTTAAAAGGTTATTTTTATCATATTTACTTTTACTTGTTTCTAGTGGTCCTAAATTTTTCATTGTATCACCTAAAGTTATTATGTATAAAATATTCTTTTTTATACATTTTAATAAGGGTGAAAGAAATGAATTATTTTAATCAAGAAATCAAATGTACAGTGTCCAATTGCAAATATTTTAATGCAGGAAAGCAAAGATGTATTCTAGGCTCTATTTTAATAGGTCAAGATAACTTTAAAACTACTTGTCAAAGTTTCGAAGAAAAATAAAGAGTCTTCTATTCTTTATTTTTTTCATGTTTAATTTCTTCCCAACCTAAGCTTGGATGAATTAAGCATCTTAAAAAGGCATGTAAATAAGAAAACATAAATATTGGATGATAAAACAAAACTTGAAAATATAATTTTTTACTTAATTTCGTTTCTTTTTGAAATAAATATAAATAATAAATCGTACAAAGAAAAAAGATAAGATAAAACAGAATTGGAAGAAAAATAATACTTTTAAAACCTGTTAAATATATTATTAAAAAAACAAAACCAAAAAGATAGCACAAATAAGGAATAATTCCTAAATACATTTGCGTAATTGCTCCTTTATTAGAAGGATTTTCTTTTAATTTAGCTTTTAATAATTTGTGATAATAAAAATAATTTTGAAAATAGCCTTTTATCCAACGACTTCTTTGTTTAATACTTTTTTGATAATCTTCCGGTTGTTCATCATAAAATTTAGCTTTAGCATTATAATGAACGGAAATATTTTCTAATGTGTAATATAAAGAACTTTCATAATCTTCTGTCAAAGAATGAAAAGGAAACGTTTGCCATTTTTGAATGTATTCTCCACTGATATAATAGCCTGTTCCAGATAAAATCTTAGCACCCTTTTGATTACGAAAACCATTTACAAAAGTAAAAGTGAGTCCGGCACAGATAGGAAAATAACTTTTCTTATTTTTTAAAGCTCGGTAACCTGTAGAAATATCGTAACCATTAAGATAATCTTCCATCATATATTTTAAATAATCTTTATCTAAAATATTATCAGCATCAAAAATAAAATACATATCATATATTTTGTTTTGATGGCATAAATACTCTATCATTTCTTGTAAAGCATAGCCCTTAGTTTTTAACTTTAGATTTTGCCGTACAAAATAATTCATATGATGTTTTTTGACAATATCTACTGTTTTATCTTGTTCGTCTTCCACGATGACATAAACATCTTTTAAAATAGAAGATGACTGATTTTCAATAGAGGTAAGAAGACTTTCAATAACTTTAGATTCGTTACGAGCCGGTATTAAAATAGCTATCCTTTCAGGAGCTTTCCTTGCTTTTTTCTTTAAAGGTTCATCTTTTTTTAGAAGAATACCAATCAAAGTAGAGAGAAATAAGCCTAATAAAAAAAAGACCAAAGAAACCCAAGCGATCATTTTTGCACCTCAATAATTACCATATTTGTATAGCTTTCTTTTAGTTTTTCATCTGGATAATAAGTATCAAAAAATCCACCCACAAAACTAATAGGTTCTATCCCATTATGTCTTAAAGTTTGTCTTATAAGAGCACCCCATGACACAATAAAATCAGCTATTAAAATAACTAATAATGTTTTGGTAAGAATCGTCCCAAATTTAATAGGAAAAGACTCAACAATGTTAGATATTAAAGGATAAACCACTTTAACCAGTAAAAGAGCCAGTAACCCCCAAACAAAAGCATAAGGAATAGTTGTACGACCATTGATATTTAAAAATTCATTTGTATAATCCCAACTAACGGTTCCTAAAAAAGTCTCTTGCAAAAAAGAAATAAGATATTCAAAACCTCCGCCAAGTAAAGCTCCATAAAAAATAGTCATGTAATCAGGTCTTTTTTTTCTTCCTAAGATAGAAATCATTAAAACAGCACCCATACCATAAATTGGACTAATAGGTCCATATATAACACCCCTTCTTAGTTGCCAAACAAGTTCATGATGATAGTGAAAATGTATAACTAAATTTAAAATTTCTTCATAATAAGCACCAAAAACACAACCTACTAAAAAAATCCAAAACATTTTGTAAAAGCACATTCCACTGGCAAACTTTTTTTCTTCTAAAGCCATAATAATACCTCAAATCCAACTTTATTCTATCATGAATTTAAAACAATGTAAATTTATTGGAAATTTAGGTCATACCAAACAACAGTAAGTATCATAACTCTTTATTTTAATATTTATTACTTTTCAATTTATTTTGATATTTTTAAAATAAAAGATTAAATAAACTTAATTATTCAATCTTTTACCTTTAATTTATTTAAAAACTACCCATTTTTTCTAATTCTTCTTTAGAAAGTCCTGTGGCAATAGAAATCTTTTCTAAAGAAAAGTTCATTTTTAAAAGTTCTTTGGCTATTAGGATACGTTCTTCTTTTTTGCCAACATCAATTCCTTCTTCACGACCATACTCACGAGCCTTTTTAAACATACCACGCTCTTCGTTCATCACTTCATCACTTAAAAGAGCATTCATATACTCATCCATTGTCATTATTGTCACCCATCTTTCTCT
>CAKOQM010000010.1 GCA_934101275.1 uncultured Bacilli bacterium | reverse complement strand
CCAGATAAAACAAGTGATAGTTGTACGTATACTTTAGCTTATGATGGAACGAGTGATAACAATTTAAGATATGTTGGAAAAAACCCATGTAACTATGTGAAAATAGATAATGAAATTTGGCGTATTATAGGTGTTATGAATAATATCGATGATGGCACAGGCAAAAAAGAAACAAGAGTAAAATTAATAAGAAATGAGTCAATAGGAAACTATTCATGGGACTCTTCAGAGTCATCAGTAAATAGTGGTTGTGGTGTCAATGAATGGAGTCAAGCTGATTTAATGAAACTTTTAAATCCAGGCTATGAAAGTGAAAGTGTTGGTGGTTCCTTGTACTACAATAATAGTTCTGGAAACTGTTATTCTAGCACTAATAATGGAACAACAGCCTGTGATTTTACTACAACCGGCTTAAAAACGAATTTAAAAAATTTAGTAGGGAACACATTATGGAATACAGGAACAAATGGAACAAATAGTTATACATCAGCAAGTAATGGTCTAACAAGTCATTTTTATAGTTACGAAAGAAGTAGCAATAATGGAAAAATATGTACGTCAGGCAATTATTGTAATGATACGGTAACAAGAACAACGACATGGAATGGCAAAATAGGTTTAATGTATCCAAGTGATTACGGTTACGCCACGAGTGGCGGAAGTACAAGAAATCGAACAAGTTGTTTAAATAATCCTTTATTTAAATGGGGTGATAGTTCTTATAGTGACTGTAAAAATAATGATTGGCTTTATAATTCAAGCGATTGGCAATGGACAGTTTCTCCGGTCGCGAACTCTTCGGATGCTGACGCTGTGTTCTTCGTCAACACCACTGGCCTTGTCAACGGCAAACTTGCGTACCGTGCCGGTTTGGTTCGCCCTTCGGTATATCTGATATCGAAAACGTCGATTTTAGGCGGTGAAGGAACACTTGAAAATCCATACGAGATTGGGTAGCGGGAACGAGGGTGGCTCGCCGCTGGGGTTTACGACCAGCCGAGCCCGATGAAATAAAAGAACAATCAGGAAGAATTTAGACGTAAGAAAAGTCTTCAGTTCTTGTCCAAACTTCCCCTTCAAAGAGAAGTTTTGACAAGGTCTTGGTGATAGTAAATGAGTAGATTCAATAGATACAAGTTTATTAAGAGAATGTATCCAGAGTATTTGATTGTGTTTGAAACAAACTCAGGGTATAAGTACGAAGGTCTTGATAAAGATATTATGATGAACTTCTGTTCTAGTTGTAAATATCAATTAAATTGGTTACAAAAGAAGCATATTAATTATATTGTTATTGATAATTTAGATATTGTATCTAAATATGATGATGTTACAAATAATTATTTTAAGTATTTATATTTAGCTTCTTTTTGTAATATATTGGGTAAGTATCGATAAATTTCTCCGAACGCGAACTCTTCGAATGCTAACAATGTGTTCAACGTCAACAACACTGGCAATGTCAACAACAACAATGCGAACAATGCCGGTTTGGTTCGCCCTTTTGGTAGCCCTTTAAAAATGTGGATAATATGATCAAGGTCATATTATGTGAGTCTAAAGGACATTACTTATCCAGAAACAATTATTGCTTCAAAGGGGTATACAGATGGAAAGTCATACGTGGCTTTCCTATCACTGTATACGTGAAAAGAGGATTAATGTGGTTGAGTTAAAAATAAGAAGAAATGGTTTGTTTTATGATGTTTTTAATGAAGATGCTGTCATTCTTCATTATTTATTTGGCTATAAAATTAAAGATAATCGTGTTTCTTTTCCTAATAATGCCTTGGCAAAGGTTTTAAATATGTTAGAAGAAAAAAAGATAAATTATAGTCTTCAAACGGATGAAAAACTAATTAGAAATAATAATGAAAATGATAATTATGAAAAGTACTTAATAAAGGCTCAAAATAAAATTATATTAGCAGAAAGAGTAAATAAAATTATTAATAAATTGAATACTTTTGATGAAGTAAAATTAGATAAACTTTTAAAAGAATTTGAAAAGTTGGTTTTTGATGAATAGTGATTTAAGACTTATTGTAGAAATAAAAAATTTTATTTTTGGACTGGATGAAGTTTTGATTTATTTTCCAAAGGGAGAAAAAGTTTTAAAAGATAGTATTTATAAAACAAGTTATGAAGTATTAAAACAAATAACGTATGCAAATATGTTAAAAGATAAAGAAAGTTTACAAAAGGAAATTGTTACAAATTTAAGTATGCTTGATTTTTATTTTGAATTTGCTTATAAAAAGAAATATATTAGTGAGAAGAAATGTCTTTATTATGGCAAACTCATTAATCGTATGGTAAAGATGACATATGGATGGACTAAAAATAAATGATTTGTTAAAGGTTTATGAGGCTGAGATAAGAAAAAATGTTAAACATAAGAAAAAACTTATTAAGTTTGAAAGAAATAAATTTAGTCGTATTATAGCTATTTATAAAACATTACAAGCTGGTAATTATCATATTAAAAATTTTATTCTATTTTCTTAATTTATGAGCCTAAATGTCGTATTATTATGTCTTTAAATATGGAAGATAAGATTATTAATCATTATGTAACAAGATATATATTAATGCCTAAGTTAGAAAAATATCTTGATTATCGTAATGTCGCGACAAGAAAGAATATGGGGAGTGACTATGCGATTAGATTGGCTAAAAAATATCTTGAAGAGATGAAAAATAATGATGAATTTTATGTTTTAAAGCTTGATATTTCTAAATACTTTTACAGTATTGATCATGATGCTTTAAAAAGCTTTTTAAAAAAGGATTTAACGGATGAAGAATATAAGATTGTTTGTAATATCATAGATAGTACAAATGAAAGTTATATTAACGAAAAAATAAAAAACTTTCAAAGAGATGATTTACCATATTATGTTAAAGGTAAAGGATTACCCATTGGTAACATGACAAGTCAATTTCTAAGTATATTTTATTTAAGCTTTCTAGATCATTATATTATTCATGATTTACATTTAACAAAGATGATTCGTTATATGGACGATTATATTATTTTTCATAAAGATAAAGAGTATTTAAAAGAATGTCTTTCTAAAATTATGGAAAAGTTAGATAAAGAGTTTAAATTAAAATGTAATCCTAAGAAAACAAAGATAGTAAAAGCAAGTCATGGTTTTGTTTTTTTAGGTTATCATTTTAAAATTGTTAAGAAAAAAACAATTATAAAAATTAGAAGTGAAACAAGAAAGAAAATTTATAAAACAATTAAACGGTGTTGTAAAAATTATGATGAAGATAATTTTATGTACTTTTACAGTGTTATGAATAATTATGCCTATTCTTTTAAATATGACAAACAAAATAAACTAAAAGATAAAATAGAAAATGTGTATAAAACTTGACGTCTCAAAAAAAATAAATTAAGATAATAAACAAAAGAAAAGAGGAATAGATATGAAAAAAAGTATTGCCTTAGGTGTTGAAAACTTTAAAAGTTTAATTGAGCAGAATAGTTATTATATTGATAAGACGTAAGTTATTGAAAATTTGCTAGACTGTGGGGAAGGTGTGAACCTTTTTACTAGACCAAGAAGATTTGACAAAACTTTATTTATGTCTATGTTAGAAAATTTCTTTGATGTTGACAAAGAAGCAAGTAATAAAAATCTATTTGAAGGTTTATATATTTATTATTCTAAGTATAAGGATATTCAAAACACCTATCCTGTGATTAATTTAAGTTTTAAAGATTTGAAACAGAAAAGCTTTGAAAGCGTTTTAAAACAATTTGCCTTTCTAATGAGTGATATTTATCAAAGCAAACGTTATGTCTACGAATCCTTAGAAAAATCAGAACAAAATTACTTTGACACAATCGTGAATCGATTAGGTAGCGAAGATGACTTAAAAATTTTTCTTCGTAAGTTATGTAATTATCTTTATCGCTATTTTGATAGAAAGGTTATTCTCCTTATTGATGAATATGATGTTCCTATTCAAGAAGGTTATTTGGATGGTTTCTACGAAGATGTGATAGATTTTTTAAGAAGTGTTTAATCTAGTTCATTAAAAACAAATAATAGCCTTTATATTGGTGTATTAACAGGTATTTTAAGAGTAAGTAAGGAAAGTATTTTTGGTGATTTAAATAACTTACGTATCTATGATTTAATGAGTAAAGAATTTGATGAGTTTTTTGGATTTACCCAAAAAGAGACTGAAAAGCTTCTTTTTTATTATGATTTAACTTTAACAGAAAAGGTAAGAGATATGTATGATGATCATAATTTTTCAGGCACACATATATATAATCCTTGGAGTATTTTAAATTATGCCAGTACAGGTATATTTGATAATTATTGGATAAACACAAGTGGTAATGATTTAATTAAAGATTTACTGTTAAAAACAGATGAAAATAATAAGGGACAATTAGAAAGAATTGTTCAAGGAGAAAACGTATATTTCTCTTATAATGATAAAATTACTTGTCAGGATTTTAAAGACTATAATAGCCTAAATAATATTTTAAATATCTTATTTTCTTCAGGTTGCTTAACAATAAATAATCATGAAGAACAGGATGGCTTAATGATAAGTTCTTTAAAATTACCAAATAATGAAGTGAAACAGTTATTGTGTAAAATTATGAATAGTACTTATCAAAGCTTGGATATTAGTGATAATTTATATGCTCTCAATCAAGCTTTTGTAAAAAATGATAAAAACACTTTAGAACAGTGTTTAAATGAAATGTTACAAAGTATGTCTTTTTTAGATGCTGGAGAAATGCTTTATCATGGCTATATGTTAGGTCTTTTTCAAACTTTCTTAAATACTAAAAACTATGTTGTAAAAAGTAACAGAGAGACTGGTCAAGGTAAATTTGATATCTCTGTTCGGAAATTAGATAATAGTTTTGGCTTTATTTGTGAGTTTAAACTTGCAACAACAGAAAAGAAATGGAGTCTTTAGGAAGAAAAGCAATAAAACAGATGAAAGAAAAAGAATATTACAAAGAATTAAAATTGGAAAAAGTAGAAAATATTTATGAGCTTGCTTTTGTTTTCTTTCGAAAGAAATGTTTAGTTAGATAAAGTAAAAAGGTTGCCAGTTGGGCAGCCTTTTTACTTTTCTAACAACCAATTAATTATATTTTTATGAATAATGCCATTTTGTGAGAAGTCAAGTTCATCCATGGATAATACATATTTAGGATAATTGTCATCAATTCCTTGAAAAGCTCCAAATTCTCTTTCGACAACATTTTCATCCGTTAGATAATAACATACTTGATAGTATTCTTTTTGATTATATTTTGTGACGACAAAATCAATTTCTTTGCCGTTATTATTACCAATACTTACATCATAACCCCGGTAAATTAATTCGTTAAAAACAATATTTTCTAAGTAGGCTCCATATTGACCTTTTTTGTTTACATTCAATACTTGACCAAGGCCTAAATCAGTTAAATAGTATTTATCTTTTCTAGATAAAATTCGTTTGCCTCGAATATCGTATTCCATGGCTTTTCTCATTAACATAGATGACTCCGCATAGTCTAAACAATCATATACTGTTTTAGAGGAAATAGGAATATCTTCTTTGGCAAATTCATTTAACATATTTTTAGGTGAAAATACTTGTGATGGATTTGTGACAAGATATTCCATAATTCTTTCAAACAAAGTTACATTTTTAATATTATACCTTTTAACAATATCTTTCAAAACTATGGAATTAAAAATATCTGTTAAATAAGCTTTCATAGATTCTAGATTATCAAATTCAAACCTTTGAGGCATGCCGCCCCACAGAATGTAATCCATAAAGGCATTTTTAATATCTTCCTTTGTTTTTAATTTTTTTAATTCGATGACTTCTTTAAAGTTGAATGGAGCCATTTGAAATGAGACATATCTTC
Organism: uncultured Bacilli bacterium; assembly: GCA_934101275.1. Classification (GTDB taxonomy): domain Bacteria; phylum Bacillota_I; class Bacilli_A; order RF39; family UBA660; genus Ventrenecus. The sequence goes on along the minus strand of CAKOQM010000010.1, from coordinate 28,551 downwards.
CTGAAAGAAGGGTAGCTAATTCACCTGATAATAATTTGGAATTTGAACCTGTGATAAAGATAGAAACATTAAGCGTCGCTTTAAAAGAATTTATTACTTTTTCCCAGTTAGATACCCATTGTATTTCATCAAAGAATAAATAGTATTTTTGGTCGTCTTTTATTTTAGAAATAATAAATTCATTTAATTTAAGATAATCTGTGATACCAGCGTATCTTACGTCCTCAAAGTTTATATAAATAATATGGTCTTCATCAATATCTTGCTCTTTAAGCTCATCTATGATTTGCTTTAATAATACTGATTTACCAGATCGTCTTATACCGGTGATTATTTTAATTAAATCTTTGTCATAAAAGTCTCTTATTTGGGATAAATATTTTTCTCTCTTTAGCATATCTTCCACCTCATAAAAATTATATGACAAATTAGGATGTTTGTCAATTTATATTTTCTTGTAGGAAAATATAGCTATAAAATAAGGCATATATTTTCCTTGAAGTAATTAGTTGCAATCCTCTATTAAATAAGATATAGTATTTAAGAATAAGAAAGAGATTGAATATGAAAGAATTAAAAATAAGAAAAAGTGGTATATTTTATGAAACATTTGATGAAGATGCTTCTATTCTGCATTATTTGTTTTCTTATAAAATAATTGATGACAGGGTAGCTTTTCCTTCTAATTCTTTAGATAAAGTATTAGAGATTATAAAAGAAAATAAAATTAATTATGTATTAATAAATAAGGAAGGTAAACAAAAAGAGGATTTTGAAAGTGATAATAATTATGAAGAAATCTTAAGAAGAGCTTTAAATAGAGAAAAAATCGAAAGTTATTTTCTTGATATAATTCCTAAGTTAGAGGCATTGGATGAAGAAGTCATGACTCAATTTTTAGAAGAATTAGAAAGTAAGGTTAATTCGTTTTTCTCTTAAAAGAAAAAATGAAAGCTAAGAATAAGAAAGAAACGATAAGAGATGAACCTCCATAGCTTACAAAAGGAAGAGGAATACCAATAATAGGGAATAATCCTAAATTCATACTGATGTTTATAAGTTCATTTACAATAAGACAGGTTAAAAAAGAATAGGCAAACATTTTTTGCTCTTTTTTAATGATTTTCTTGCTATAAGATTGAAGATAAGAATCGAGAATAAAAAACATAAGAATGAGGATAAGTTCTCCTAATATGCCAAAAACATTCGCGGTAAGGGCAAAGGCAAAATCAGTGGGAGCTTCTGGAATATAAATGCCTGTTTTTGTTAAGTTAAACTGATAAAAAGGAGCACTTCCAATTGCGATTAAGGCATTTTCAATTTGCATACCACTTCCAATGGTAAGTAATCGGTCAATTCGGTAAAAAATAGAAGAACCAAGAAAAGAAAGGAGGACTTCTTTTTGATAAAGATAGAAATAAGTAAATAAACTTCCTAAACAAAGTAAAAGAACACCAATTAAGATTAACCAACGTTTAGAAATAGAAGAAAAGCATAAAGAAACAACGGTAATGATAAATAAAAAGACAATCGCCCCTGTATCAGGTTCCAAGAAAATGAGTAAAGATGGAATTAAGAATAAAAGAAACACTTTTAATAATAAAAGAAGTTCTTGATACCATTTTTTTGGTTTTTGTTTGGACACATAATGAGCTAGAAAAAGGGTGTAGCTTAGTTTCATAAATTCACTTGGTTGAAAACTAAAATATTTAAAAGAAAGCCAAGCTTTTGAACCATTTGTACTTTCACCAATAAATAAAACTAAAACAAGTAAAAAAATATTACTTAAGTAAAGCCAAAAACTGTATTTAAATAACTTTTCCAGTTTAAAAAAATGGGTTAGAAAAAGAATGATAAAACCAATACTAAACCAAAGGATTTGTCTTTCAAAGTGACGGGCAAAGGTATCTGTAATAAATTTGGCATGGTACATTAAAACAAGGCTGATGCCCATCAGTATAAGAAAAGGAAAATAAAAAAATATAATTTTATAAATCGTTTCTTTTTTCATATCTTTATTATGTTTCATAAAGCTACGTTTTAATCATAAAATAAAGGTAAGAGGTGATTTTTTTGAAAGATTTACCCAAAGTTTTTCAAAGTCCAATGGAGAAAAAAATAGACAATAATAAGGAACTCTTTTATAGTCGTTTAAAAAGAGTAAACAAGGAAGGTAATATTCCTCGTAAAATTGATGCTATTTTTCATGACAGAAACTTTGTTTATAAAAAAGAAGTAGAAATAACTTTGAAAGACCAAACAGAAGTAAAAACAATCGTGGGTAAAAGCGGTAATTATTTACTTACTTTAGATGGGGATAAAATTAAAATATCTGATATAACAGATATTAAAATTATTTAAAATAAGGCTGAGTAGAAAAAGTGAATTCCTGTTTTCAAAAATATATCCATTTTAAAAAATGGGTATATTTTTATATAATGTGCAATCGTAATAAATTGGCATTTTAACAAAAAAATTACTCTGTGTCGTAATAAATTGACGAAAATTTAATATGGTATTATAATGTATATATAAGAAAGGAAGAGGGATTATGGTTATTCGTGAAAGATATTTAAAAATAATTAGACCATTTTATGATCAAGATTTAATTAAAGTATTAATTGGTATTAGACGTTCTGGAAAATCAGTTATTTTAAGGCAAATAATAGATGAGTTAAAAGAAAATGATGTGAATGATAATCACATTATCTATATTAACTTTGAAGATTATGATTATGAAGAATATACTGATCCTAAAAAATTAAACAATTATGTTAAAGAAAAAATAATAGATGATAAAAAATACTATTTATTCTTTGATGAAATTCAGAATGTGGATAAGTGGGAAAAAGTTATTAATTCATTAAGAGCAACAAAAAACACATCTATTTTTATAACGGGTTCTAATAGCGATTTGTTATCGAGTGATTTAGCAACTCACATAGCAGGAAGATATGTAAGTTTTAAAATAACTCCATTTACATTTGATGAAGTTTGTAAATTATTAAATATTACAGATAATAGAAATATTGAAGATGCATTTAATGATTATATTAAATGGGGTGGAATGCCGCAAAGATTTATGCAAAAAGATGATGCTTCAAGAAAAACTTATTTAAATGATATTTATGATTCAATAATAATAAAGGATATCGTAAAAAGATTTAATATTAAAGATATAGATCTATTAAATAGAATAGTTACTTATGTTTTAACTACTCCATCTCAAGTATTCTCACCTGATAGTTTAAAAAAATATATGCAAAGCGATTCGAGAAACGTATCATTGGAAACATTATATAATTATCTTGATTATATAGCTCGTGCAAATCTTATTTCAAAAGCAGAAAGATATGATGTTAGAGGTAAAAGAATTCTTACAGGTAAATATAAATATTATTTAACTGATTTAGGTTTTACTAATATTTTAAGTGAAGGTAAAAAAGAACAAATTGGAGCTTATCTGGAAAACATTGTTTATAATGAACTAATTGCTAGAGGATATAAGATCAATATTGGTACATTAGAAAATGGCGAAATAGATTTTATAGCAACAAGGTTTAATGAAAAAATATATATTCAGGTTGCTTATATTTTAAGTGATGAAACAGTAATTGATAGAGAATTTAATGCTTATAAAAAGATCGAAGACAACTATCCAAAATATGTTCTTTCGATGGATAAATTTGATTTCTCACAAAATGGCATAATTCATAAAAATATAATTGATTGGTTGCTTGAAAAATAGTGAATAATATAAAGACATGTAACAAATGAATAAGCCAAGTGGTAAAAGCAAATTCCAGCTTCAAGAGTCAAAAATATATCCAAGTCAAAAAATGGGTATATTTTTATATAAAAAGGTGGTAAAATACACATGAAAAGTGAATTTACAGCTAATTTTTTACATAACGAATAAGAGTCGAAGCTTTCAAATTTTTTTTGAATTTGAAAGCTCCACCCTTGGTACTATGATAATAAATAATAAAAAATGATGCTTATTCACTGTTATAAAATAAGTGCTTTATAACCTTATTTTAGTAAAGAATTCGTGAGATTAATAGAATTGCTTTCTATGTAAATGATGCCAAGTTTGGAGGCAATAATCTCACCGTATAATAAGTTAAACAATTCAAGTGGAGATGAATCGTTTAACTTTTTTCTTTTGTAAGAGTTAATATGTGACATCAATAAATTAATATCTTCTTGAGTTAAATTATCAAAAGAAGTTCCTTTAGGTAAAACACTTCTAATTAACTCATTATTAGCGTCACAAGAACCTTTTTATTTTAAATATGTATTTTCTTTCTATTTCCATTGAAATTCACTGACACTTTTACCGTTAATTTTCAACGGGAATATCTTTGACAGAAAAAAACAGGCTTTTTTGAGAAGTCTGTCTTTTTATAATAATTCGTCTATATATCTTTTTAATTGTTTTGCGTCTTTGCCAAAAATAATCTTTAATTGATTATCAATTTCAACAATTCCTTTGGCTCCTAACTTTGTAATACCATCTTTATCGACTTTGGAAATATCTTTTAAAACAACTTTAAATCGTGATAGATTGCATTCGGCATTAATGATATTATCTTTACCACCTAAATATCCTAAGAGTTTATTAGCTTCTAGATGGAAATCTTTTTTCATTAATTTTATAACAACTAAAGAAATAAATAATAGAACAATAAGAATTATTCCATAAACAACGTAATCATTCATTCTATCAACTCCCTTTAAAAATTATACACTATAAAGGAAAAAAATGCACTAAAAATAAAATTTGACATAAATTAATAGTGAGAATAGAGGAAAGGGGAATATATATGAGTAACACTTCATCAAATTGCATTGCGGAAATACTAAACGTTATTTTAGTACTACAACAAAATGCTTGTCCAGACTCTTGCTTAGATTCATGTGATAGACCAGTTTTAGGCGGAGGTCCTAATTGCTTAATTTGTAATACAAGACCTATTGAACTTTATACTTGTGGTTCCAATGGTACACCTTTTGCGATGCCAACAAGTAAAGATCCCGTTTCAGGTGGCACAACCTCAACCGTTTTCAGAGTAGAAAAAGTTGATAACAATTGCTGTACTTGTCGTGTTTTGGATACCAATCCTGATACGTCAAGCTTAAATCCATATGTAGCAACGAATTCATTTTTTACTATGGACTTATCTTGCTGCTGCGCTATCCGTTGTTTATCTGATACCTATGTAGAATGTGTTTAATCGCAAGACTGTTGATTTTTCAACAGTTTTTGTGTGTTTAAAAAAACTTTTGTTTAAAAGGCTTTTATGCTATAATTTTCCTAGAATAGGTAAGGGATTGTATGAACAGATTTAACGAAATATATCAAGAATTTATAAAAGTATGTAAACAAGGTGAAATGACCGAAGAAAAGATAACGACTCTTAAAAATATCTTTTATGAGATGCCACGTCCAGATGATAAAGAAGCTTTTTTATATGAAATGCTCCAAAATATTTTTAATAAACTTAATACTTCCTATGATGTGAAAGATTTAAAAGATTATCAAAAACTTTTAAATGCTATTATTGTTTTTCATGAACATTTTGAAAATATTTTAAAAGGTCACTTTGATATTACATTAAAAAAGAGTGTGGCTAAGGATGTCTTTGGTTCTTTAAATAGTGTTTTAGAAAATTTAAATCATTACTATCAAAAGCTTTTTCAAACAAATGAATCTTTAACTGCGAATCCTCTTCCACTTTTAAGAGATTGTGGAGATACGGAAACAAAAGAAGCGTATGTTACTTACATTCAGAGTCTATTTAAAAAGGAAGAACAAAATAGTTTTGAAAATCTTTTCAAAGAGGTTTCTTTAGAAGATGCCCTAGATTCTTATGTTATGCCTAAAGAAGAGGAAGTAAAAGAAGAAATTTTATCTTTGCCCGATAAAGAGCCACCTGTGCTTGCTCTTCCGACAAAAGAAGACCGTATTGATAGAGAAATTGTGGAAAAGCGTCGAAAAAATTTAGATAGTTACATAAAAAAGCTTTATGAAGGAATGGATGAAAACCGTGTTAAGATAAATAAACTAAAATATAAAGTTTTACAAGAAGAAATAATTACGGAAAGTGAGGTTTCTTTCTATAATGAATGTATTTTAAAAATTCAATGTTTTAGTAACGAGGCTACTCGTTTAGAACAAATTACGGATAAAGATATTCAAGATGTTTATGAAAACTTAAATATTCCTAATTTAGATATGTCTATTGAAGAAATTTATGATTACCTATCTAAAGATGAAAAATATTCTTTTACAGATATGAAGGAAATTCGAAAACCCGTCTTATCTTTAGAATACAAAGAAGAACCTAAAGAGGAAGTAAAAGAAGAGAAAGTTATAAGAAAAAAGCAATTTGTACCTTATATTAATAGTTCATTTAAACCTAAATACAATACAAAAATGTACACAGATTATACTTTTACAGAAGAAGCACGACCACTTTTTATAAGTGATGATACCTCGACCGTAAAAGAAATTGTTTATAAAGATGAGGAAGGTCAAATTTACCGAGCTTTATGTGAAAGAGATTCTTTAAAATATCAAGAAAAAGGATATATAGCTTTTGCTATCGGTAAAAGTTCTTATGAATATTATAAGATGGAAGATTTGTATTAAAAAAAGCTTCTTTTTGAAGCTTTCAGGAATGATATAACCGGTATAAATTAATTTCAGGAATATTTAAAAATCTTGCATTTATTTTTGTTGTGCCAATGCCTCCACTTACATAAAGAGTGGAGTTTTTATTTTGATAAGCTCCTTTTTGATAAGAACCTGTATTATCAAAAGAATAACTTAAAAAAGGTAAACGAATAAGTCCTCCCATGCTATGACCGGACAAAACCATATCCGTATTACTGGCCACTTCATCAAATAAAATGGGTTCATGAACTAAAAATATTTGTAAATAATTAGGATTATCTTTTTTTAAGGCTATAGTTAAGTCATATTTATTTTTGGTAATAGAAGATATTCCACCTATATAAATAGGCGTTTCATCTTCATAAAAAAGAGGAATATTTTCACTTTCTAATATCTTAAAATTAGCTTCTTGAAAAATAGAGGTAAAGGCATTTTCATTTAAATAATCACTATCTCCTTTAATCGCTAATTTTATAAGTTTTGCGTCCAACTTCTTTAACGTTTCTTCTAAATATTTTATATTATCATCGGTTAGATTAATGGAACTATCAAATAAATCTCCTGTAAAAGTAATAATATCAGGTTTTAATTCGTTTATTTTATTAATAACTTTTTCGAGTTCTTTTTCACCTGTCGAAACACCAAAATGAATATCCGAAAATTGAACTATTTTAAGGCCATCAAAAGATTCTGGTAATTTTTCATTTATGATAGCTGTTTCGGTTACTTTAAGACATTTCGGTTCTATTTTAAAAGCATAAAAAATACTGATAAGTATTAAAAAAAGAAAACATAAGAATATCTTTAATAAAAGATTTCTTTTTTTCTTTTCTGTTTTTATTTCCTCAGACGCCATAGAAAGCTCCTATAATAGCAAAAATAACGGCAAGTCCATTATTAAACATGTGCATCAGTGTGCTTGTAAAAATAGAATCGGTATCCTTATAAGATTTGGCAAGGATATAACCCATGATACTATAAGGAATAATAAATAGATTATTGATATTAAAAAGACTACTTAAAAAAGTTTCTAATGAACTAAAATCTAAAGAAATAAGGATATGGGCACCTCCAAATAGTAAAGAAGAAAGAATAAGAAAATATTTCTTATCATTGAAAGCTTTATCCATACTTTTTCTAAAAATAAGTTCTTCAATAAAAGGACCCATAAATACCATAGTAAGAATTGAAAAAAGGGGATAAAGAGTAATTACACTCCGATTAGCACTTTCGTTTTCTGCGATACCTCCTGTTAAACTCACTAAAAGTAAATTACAAGCTGCGGTTAAAACCAAAGATTTACCATAGTTTTTAAGGGCAACCATAAAGCATTCTTTAAAGTTATTTTTAAAATTTTGAGCATCTTTTTTCAAGCTTTTTAAATGATAGAAGATAAGAAATAGTAAAGCAATTAGATAAACGGCTAAATTAGCTACTAAATAAATACTCGTATTTTTTAAATCAAGTCCTACTAAAGAACAGAAAAAAGAAACACAAAAAGGTAAAAAAATAAGATAAGATACGATAATTAGGATTGCTTTAAGAAGTTCTTTAAAATTAATTTTTTTCACAGTAAGTTCACTGCCTTTCTATTAAAAATATAACATAAAGAAAATAATAATTCAATTTGCATGTCTAAGCTTTACAATTAATTTATTTTCTTTTAAAATTTAGAGGCGAGGTAGTTTATGACAGAAAAAGATATTTTAAGTTTACTTAATTGGTACCAAGAAAATAAAAGGGATTTACCATGGCGTAAAACGAAAGATGCTTATAAAATTTGGTTAAGCGAAGTTATGCTTCAACAAACGGGAGTTCAAACGGTTATTTCTTATTATGAAAAATTTTTGAAGGTCTGTCCTGATTTAGTGAGTCTTTCTAAGATAGATACCGAGAAAGTTTTGAAACTTTGGGAAGGCTTAGGGTATTATCATCGGGCTTTAAATTTGCAAAAATGTGCCCAAAAGTTAGTTTCTTTAGATTACACGAATTTACCGGATGATAAGAGTCTTTTAGAAACGCTTCCTGGTTTAGGGCCTTATACGGTTGGGGCTATCTTATCTATTTGTTATGATGAGTTAGAACCAGCTATTGATGGTAATGTAAAACGAGTGTTATCACGTGTTTATGAAGAAAAGGGTGATATAAGTAAACCAAAACTTTTAAAAGAGTATACGGAAAAATTAAGAGTTCTTATGCAAAAGGGTCAAACAAGGGATTTTACCGAAGCTTTTATAGAACTTGGCGCTACTCTGTGTTCTTCTAAAAAAACGCCCTTATGTGAAAAGTGTCCTTTAAATAAATGTTGTGGAGCTTATCATCATGAAAGCGTTTCTTTGTATCCTGTAAAGGCGAAGAAAAGTGTTAAAAAAGAAGAAGATTTAACGATGCTTGTTTTTCGTTATCAAAATAAGTATGTCATCTATAAAAGAGAAGAGAAGCTTTTAAAAGGAATGTATGCTTTTTATAGCTTAAAAGGCCACTTAGATGAAGAAGAAATTAAGAGTCAAACCTCCTTTAATATAAAGTGCATTACATATAAAGGAAAGGTGAGTCATACCTTCTCCCATATTATATGGAATATGCAAGTTTATCTTGTGGAACTTCTAAAGAAACCTTCCAAAGAGCTATTGGTTTCTAAAGATGAATTAGACACTGTCTATTCTATGCCAACTGCTTACAAAAAAGTCTTTCTAAAAATATTAGATTAGTGTATACTTTTAGCAGAGAGGAATGTTCATATGAATTATTTAGTCAATGGTTTTCGGGGTTTTTGCATGGCCCTTGCCGATAGTGTTCCAGGTGTCAGTGGTGGAACGGTAGCCTTTATTTTAGGCTTTTATGACCAGTTTATTAATTCTCTTAATAATTTGGTTTTTGGTAGTAAAAAAGAAAAGAAAGATGCCTTATTTTTCTTAATTAAATTAGGTATCGGTTGGATTATTGGTATGGTTTTAGCTATCTTAGTGTTAACGAGTTTATTTGAAAATCATATTTATGAAGTAAGTTCTGTTTTTCTTGGGTTTATTGTTTTTTCTTTACCTCTTATCATCGGTGAAGAAAAAGGGGTTTTAAAAGGAAAATATAAAAATTTAATTTTCTTACTTATTGGTGTTTTAATTGTTTTTCTTATTTCCTATTTTAATCCAATATCAGGTTCTTCGAATATTGTAGATATTACAAACCTGTCTTTTGGCCTTATTTTATATGTTTTTGTGGCCGCGATGGTAGCCATATCAGCAATGGTATTACCAGGTATTAGTGGTTCCACCTTACTTTTAATTTTTGGCCTTTATATTCCAATAACCTCAGCGATTAAAGAATTTTTACATTTAAACTTTAGTTATTTACCTATTTTAATTATTTTTGGCTTAGGTGTGTTAACGGGTATTGTTACCGTTATTAAAGGAATTAAAGTGGCGTTAGCCAAATATAGAAGTGCGACCGTTTATTTGATTCTTGGCTTGATGATAGGTTCTTTGTATGCCATTGTTATGGGTCCAACTACTTTACAAGCGTATCACGAACCAATGAGTATTCAAACGTTTTCCTTACTTTACTTTATTTTAGGAGGACTTATTATTTTAGGACTTCAAAAATTAAAAAGTATTTTAGCTAATAAAAACTTGTCTTGTAAAAAGAGATAAGTTTTTTTATGGACTTCAATATTTAAATTTGATAGAATTAATTAAGAAGAAACGGTGGTGTATTTTATGGATGAAGAAAATGAAAATTTAGAAGAACAAGCCCAAAAAGAGCCTGCTTCATCCGAACAACTACCTGTTGAAATGGAAATGGAGCCTCCCAAAGAAAAAGTTAATGTCCAAGCCGATAAAATAGCATTAAAGCTTCTTTTAGGAAAGTATAAAATTGTTATCATTGTTGGGGGGATTATTTTAGCTACAATGATTTTGGTTATTTTTATGACAATTGTAAATGAAGCAACAGGAAATAGTGAACCTTATTATAAAGAGGGGTTATGTAAAACAGTAACCGTAAATTATGAACCATATAATGAAAATGAAACTTCTTACAGCCTTCAAATGGATATGGAAACCTATGTTAAGAGTGCAGCCATAGAATATATAAAAGATATTCAAGAACATGAAAATGAAAGTGGTATTTTTCAAGTTTATTATGCTTTAACGATTGCTCTTCGTACAGAAGCAGTGGCAAGTAATTGTAATGTGACGTATCGTGACAAAAAACTTTCTAAAAATACCGAAACAGTACCATACTTGGATACAGTTTTACAAGAATCTAAAGGAATTATTTTAGGGGATCAAAACAATAATGTTATTTCCAATGCGGATGTATCTGATTTTTGTTGGTATGAAAAAAATTCAGAAGAATATAAAATTTATCCTAAAGATACATTGAAAATTTCAAGAGATTTTGTAAATAACTATGTGGCTAATGATATTTACAGCTATTGCCCTTGTAATGACCCAAAAGGAGATTACACGGATGCTACTTGGGAAAGATGTTGGACAACTTGGCCAAAAAAAGACGATGAAGGAAATGTTATTAAAGACGATGAAGGAAATGATATTATTGAAGCGGCTTGGCTTCATGAAGATGAAACAACCGGTTTTAGTGTTGTAGGCGCCTATAATCTTATGCGTTATAATGTGGAAACAGGTGACGAAAATGGTTATGATTACAACCTTATCTTAAGATATTTCTATGGCCAAAATATTAAATATATGACCATGGATAAAGAAACTGCTAAAAATGATTTGCCTACGCAGAAATGTTCATCTGAAGCAATGCCGTATGATGCCACTCCACTTGATAGAGAAGCCTTTATTTCGGCTGTAACGAACTTTTTATCTTCTGGAAGTTATGCTAGTTGGGCTCAAGATTTTATTACACATGCTGGAGATATTTATGATATGGGATTAGATAAAAAGATCAATCCTGAACTTATTTACATTATTGCGAGAAAAGAAACTTCTTTTAAAGCTAATAACAACGATACCGCTAAGAAAAATTACTATGGTTATGGTCATGGTAATGAAGATGGCAGTGGCAGTGGTTTTGCTACTTTTATGGATGGTGTAGAATCTTTATATAATTGGATTTCACGTAGAGATGATATCGATGCCGTCATAACAGGCTATTCTTCTTTAGGGGAGTGGTTGTATAATTTTGATCCTGATAAAGAATCTGGCCTTGGTGGTTGTTACTATATGAAAAAGATATATGGTAATGATTATTCTCGTTGTAGTAGCAGTTACTATTGTGCTGCTCAATATGGATCAAGCGGTCAAGTTGTCGGACGAAGTGATTCGTGTATCAGAACGACTGAAGAAGAAAGAAATGCTTATCACGAATGGCAAAGAAAACAATATCTTGCTCATCGAAAAGATATATTTAATTTAAGCGGAACGGTATGTATAGGTTCCAATATTGAAACGGATGCCAATACAGATATTCCTGACAGTATGATGAAAGAACCACTTGGTGATTTTCTAACAAAGAATGGTCTTTCTCTTCAAGATTTAAATGATACTATTTATGATAATGTGGTAAGTAAGGGTGTTGGTACACGTGCTGGTGTGGCCACATCAGCTACAACATTAATTAATTATATGCAGCAATTTAATGTGCGAATTCCATATACTTATGGTGGAGGACATGGCGCTATTAAAGGTGTAGGAAGAGCCACTTCAAATTTATTTGGAGCTGACCCTCAATGGGGAACACCGATTGGTTCTTATTCTGTTAGCTGTAAAGACAGTATCTGTGGGCCATATACTCATTATGGACCAGATTGTTCAGCTTTTGTTTACTGGGTTCTTCATAATGGCGGCTTGAAGGTGTCCTTTGGTGGATCTTCAAATATGAAAAATTATGGTACAAATCACAATATGGATGGTTCATATATTGCTCAGGTGGGTGATGTCTTAGTAAGTAATGGCCATGTTGTCCTAGTGGTTGCTGTAAACGAGGAAGAACAAACGTATATTACTGCTGAATCAAATGGGTTAAGTGCTCCTTATACACCTGATACAAAAGGAATTAGTTATCGAAAGATGGCTTTTGTAGATAAGTCTTATGTAATCGTAGATATGTCAAGTTACTATGATGAAGATGCAAAACATTATTCTGTAGAAGAATATACGAATGCATTTAATAATGGAAGGTTAGGATGAGGCAAATGAAAAAAATTTTTCTTGGTGTCGTTTTAGTTTTTCTATTAAGTGGCTGTACGGCCGAATATAATTTAACAATTGATGATATAAATGAAATGACTTATGATGAATCCTTTCAAATAAAAAGTTCTAATTTAAATGAAATTTCTGCAGCATATAATAATGCTACGCCAACGAATGCCTATGATGATGAAGACTTCTTTAGTGAATCAAACGAAAAAATTCCAGGAGTATCCTATTATGAAGTGAATTCCTATAAAAAAAATAATATTTACTATGTTGACTATCATTTTAAGTTTCCAAGTAATCGTTTTGATCATGCCGCTGGCTTAAAGACAGGATTTTATAATTTTTCAAAAACTTATAATGAGGACGATGATACGATTACTTTAGATAGTGGCGAATTTTCTTATGAAAAATTTCCGGAATTAGAAAAATTAATTGTTAATGTTAAGGTTCAAAATGAGGTGACTTCCCATAATGCAACCCGTGTTCAAAATGGGGTTTATCAATGGGAAATTACAGATTTTGAAAATGCAAGACTTGTTTTAACCTATAAAAATAAACCCGAAGAAAAAGAAAAAAGTAATCAAAAAGAAGCTATTATTACTGTTATTGCTTGCATGATCTTTTTTATCATCTTTGTTGTTATGATCAAAAAAAATCAGAGCAAAAAATATCATTAGATTTTGCTATCCTTCTATAAAAATATAGTGTATAATAGTTGAGTTAAGGAGAGGTTTCTATGAAATTTAGAGTTTCACAAAAAGATTTTATTATATTTGTTGTGTTTTGTATCTTTTTACTTTATTTATGTGCCGTTGCTGTTCTTAATTTTTCATCTTTCGCAAGTGATGGTTCATTCTATGGCTTAAATCCATTTCCCGCTTTTACAAAAGATTATATTGGCTTAACGATTCTTATGTTTATCATTGCCCTTATTATTATTTTTTCAAGTGTATCTTCTTATATCTTTGATAAAGATAAAAATGGGAAAAACATTTTAAATATTGGTGAAAAAGACGAAAAAGGTTATTCCAGATGGGCGAAAGAAAAAGAAATTAAAGAAGCCAAAGATGTCGTTCATGTAAAATCTAGCGATAGTCATGTTGAAGGAGCTGGTATTCCTCTTATCAACAATGGCAAAGATATTTGGGTAGACAATAGTGATTATCATACCATGATAATCGGTTCAACCGGTTCTGGTAAAACTGTTTGTATTGTAAAACCTCAAGTTAATCTATTAGCCAAAAAAGGCGAAAGTATGATTATTAACGACCCTAAAGGAGAGTTATATAAGTATTGTGGAGATTATTTAAAGGAACAAGGATATAATATTGTTGTTTTAAACTTTCGTAATCCAGATGAAGGAAATGCTTGGAACCCTCTAGCTACCCCTTATTATTATTTTAAAAATGGAAATACAGATAAAGCTATTGAACTTCTTGAAGATATTGCTAATAATATTTTAGTAGATCCTAAAAATAAAGATTCTGCTTTCTGGGAAAAATCAGGTGCCGATTATTTTGCAGCCTTAGCTTTAGGTTTATTTAGAGATGGTAAAGAAGACGAGATCAATTTGAACTCGATAAACTTAATGAGTAGTGTAGGAGAAGAAAGATTAGGTGCCAAAACATATATTCAAGAATACTTCAATATGAAAGGAGAAAGTTCTCCAGAATATATTTTTGGTTCTACGACGTTTAATGCTCCAACAGAAACAAAAGGTGGTATCTTATCAACCTTTAGACAAAAGATTCGTATCTTTGCCTCTCGTGAAAAACTTTCTGAAATGCTTTCTTATAGTGATTTTGATATGAGAAGTATAGGAGAACAAAAAACTGCTGTTTTCTTAATTATTCATGATGAAAAAACAACATATCATAGTTTATTAACGGTTTTCTTAAAACAATGTTATGAAACACTTATCGAAGTAGCTCAATCAAGAGGGGGTAAGCTTGCTTATCGTACCAATTTTATCTTAGATGAGTTTGCAAACATGCCTCCTTTATCTGACGTGGACGCTATGGTTTCGGCAGCCAGAAGTAGAGATATTAGATTTACCTTTATTATTCAAAACTTCTCTCAATTAAATGATGTTTATGGTAAAGAGATTGCTGAAACTTTAAAAGGTAACTGTGGTAACCTTGTTTACTTAATTTCAACAGAAATGTCTGCTCTAGAAGAAATTAGTAAAATGTGTGGTGAAGTAAAAAGCAAAGATAAAGATAAAACAGCTTCCACACCTCTTGTTACGGTTACAGATTTACAAAAAATGAAATTGTTCCAAGCGATTATTAAACGTTTGCGTATGAATCCGTTTAAGACACAATATGAACCAGATTTCAAAATTAACTGGGGAATTGAAAGAAAAGAATTAGAGTTTCCTAAAAGAGAGCCTAAAAAAGTGGCAACATTTGATTTAAAAACATATGTATCAGAAGCAAAACAAAAGAAAATGATGGAACAAGTAGGACAGGGTCAAGGCCAAAATAATTCCTTTAATCCATTTGCTTCTTCTAGTAGTCCTTTTGATAATCACCTTATGTCCAATCCTTTTTCTACACCTCTTAATGATCCTTTAATGTCAAAACCAATGTCTTCTTTAACGAATGATGAAATTGATAAAATGATTGCGGATATTGATAAAAAATTAAAGGAATTAGACGAAGAAGAAAAGAAAGAAAAAGAAAAAGTGGCTTCTCATGTGGATCTTCCTAAATTAGAAGATAACAAAAAAGAGATAAAAGAAGAAAAACCAAAAATAAATGTTGATGCAGATTCTATTGTTATGAATGATAATGTTATTACAGATGATGAATTCTTTGATGATTTCTTCCATGAGGAATAGCGTCAAATTCGCGTCAACTATAAAAAAATCATAAAAAAATATTGCAATTTTATAATGATATTTGATATAGTTTAATTACTTAATAGAGAGAGTTTTAAATCTGGAATGGTTTAGGATTATTCTTGGTTTAAAATGTTTAAAAGTGATACCTAAAAGTATTATTTTTAAACGATTTGAGTGCCTTAGTTGGTCTTATCACTATTAAGGATATCGATATAAAGAAAGAAAACTTTAAGATAGGCGTATTTTTGTAAAAGACAATATAAAAATACGACTCAAACTAGAGGTAGCGACTTGTCATCGTTATCTTTTTTTATGCCTAAAATATTGAAAATGATAAATGAGTATGTTAGAATAAAACAAGAGAAAGAGGAGGCAAATATATGAAAGAAACCTGCCAAAAAATACTTGTCTTTTTATGTTTATTGACTGTCGGAATTTTAAATGTTTCCGCGGCCTCATCTTGCGATTATGAAACACAAGTAAAGTTAAATTCAGAAGCTAATAATATTAAAACATCTTATGAAGTAAAAGAAATAAAAACGGGGAAACAAATTGTTTCGGACATGGGAGAAGGTATGGAAGATGAAGTCTATACCGGTGTGGAAGTTTCTATTTACAATCTAACAGAAAACTTATATTTAAAAGTAACAAATTTACAAACAAGTGAAATAAAAACATACTACTACGCCGATACAAATGATGGTTCTATTACTTTTACAAGAGGAGAAGAAGGTTTAAGTGAAATTGTGACGTATCAAGTGACCGTTTATTCTAATCACTCAGATTGTAAAGACGAAGAACTCAAAAAGGTAAACATTGTCACACCAAGGTATAACACATTTTCAGCCGAGGCCTTATGTCAAAATTCTACGAAATATTATTGTCAAACCTATATAACGGAAGAATTAAATATGACTTTCGAAGATTTTGTGAAACAGGCAACGGCTGCTTTAAAAGATAATGAAACAAAACCAGAAGATCAAACAGAAAAACAAGAAAATTTTTTTGAAAAATATGGAGTTTATATGATAGCCGTGATAGGCGTTATTTTAATAGGGGTTGTGACTACTGTAATTGTAAGAAATAAGCAAAGGAGTAGCATAAAATGAAAAAGAAAAATTTAATTTTAGTTAGTTTAATTTTTATAGTTATGTTGATGATGCAAAATGTATCTGCAGCATCTTATTCTATCAAAAGAACAAGTTTACATCGCTATAGACTTCAAACATCTGTTAGTAAATCTGTTTATTTAAATCTTTATGAAGCCTATATTGATGACATAGCCGCAGAAACTTACTGTGTCGATCCCGGAAAAAGATATGGTCAAGACGGAACTTATCGGTTACATAGAAATATTGATCCTACAACCGGTCTTGCTCTCGATCTTGCCATAGCGGGTGCTTTACAAGAAATAAATAATTATCGTTCACAAGGCGTTGGTGGAGATACGATTAAACTTGTTGGCGATCTTGCCATGCGTTGGATATTTATGACTTATGGTGCTAGTACACTTGCCGGTTCTGAAAAAGGTGAACTTGGAAACGCCTATACAGCATTTAGAAGTCCAGAAACTGCCATTATTGTGGAAGATTACGCTGGGAAAGGTTACGATACGATTGTTCCTTATGCAAAACAAGTTTTTGCAGCAGCTCAAAAAGCTGCAGGAGCAGGTAGTTACGATAATGCCGTTGCGCAAGGTTATATTTATTCACCAGAATTAAAAGCTGTAGAATATCGTACGGTAGCAATTACTGGAAATTCAAGAACCGTACAATTTATAATTCAACCAAAAGATACAACATCTTCACCATCTAAATGGTATCTTGAAAATTTCCAAGCTGGTTGTACGAATACAACAGTAACTTGCACTATAGATCGTAGTAAATCAAAGTATGAACCAGCTGGATACTTAATTACTATGAACATTAATACAGCAAATTGGAATAATCAAGATCTAGGTATTTATGTAGATCCTGCTTATTGTGATAGTAGAGATGCTACTTCTCAAATTTTACTTTTAGGTAGAGATGTAGATTCTACCCAAAGAATGTTAGCTGTTTTACCAGGAACGTGTCCGGCTACACCAACAACGACAGGACATCGAAAAAGAATATATTTAAGTTCTGATACATGTGAGTGTGATTACACAAGTGGAACAACATGGAATGGTGATTATATTGTTACAAAATATAAAAACGGTAATGTTGTTGGTACAGAAAAATTTAAACAAACAGAAATAGATAAGGTAAACCAATACAGTTGTCCTTCTGCTGATACATGTAAAAATAGAAATAACTTTACTTGTCAAAAACCAAGTGAAAGTAAAGATGGAAACTATCACTGTCCAAATCCTTCAGATAATAATATAAATGGTATTTGTTCTCCAGATGAATATAAAGCACAATGTACGCATAACTGTGATCCAGATGGAGAATCAGATGAACCAGATGATGCAAAACATAATAGTACACCAAGTGATCAATTCTATTGCAAAGAATCTTCTCCTGGTGCAGGGGATGGAAAAAAATGTTCTGTAGATGAACATAATGCCTCTTGTCATAAAAATTATGTAGATTGTAAAGCTGTTGTTTCTCTTCCAGGAACGTGTACCGATATTCAGGGTAATGGTACAGCGGATGAAGGAACTATTTCAGGTGTCATTAGTGATATCAATGAAGGCGATGCCAAATGTGCTAATATAAGTACAAAAACAAATCAAATAAAAAAATGTGTTTTGGGTAAAAAAGATGCGACAAATACTTCTTATGAAGCAACAATTGAAATGAAAGATAATTCTTATTGTAAGGTTTATTGTAAAGAAAAATATAATTTTGTTTTACCAACAGCAAGATTAACAACATCTGGAGGATACTTTAAATTAAGTACAACTGTGACAGGAACAAGAGATTGTTATGTAGCAAGCGCTGATAATTCTCAATTACCAATTGATGAAACTAAATTTAATAAAGATTTAGAAGCTGCTCAACATGCTTTAATTGACGCATGGAATGAATATCATTATTATGATCTTGCAGTCAACAAAAAAGCAAGCCTTGATAATGATGGATGTAGTAATCATACATGCTTAGCTGACCCAGCTACAGAAAGTGTCTATACAAAAAATTGGTCGGGGCAACTATATGATTATAGTGGAGAGCCACATAAATTTAGTGGTGAAGAAGGTATAAGTTGGACAAGTCCAAATGGAACGAAATATACTGGAAAGTACGAAAGTGGAACGGCAGCTTCATGTCCAGGAAAGGATGAAGATGATAAGTGTACTCATACTTGCACGAGTGGGACGCCAGGTGATGATCCTGATGCTGATAATCCTAATGATCCTAAGGACACTTACCATAAAGGATCTAAAGAAAAAGCTTTAAAAATATTACAACAAAAAGCCAAAGCTTTAAATAATATTATTGCTATGTATAATAGTTGTACAGGTGCTATTAGTAATACCAATTATTCTTCTGATTTAACAGATGCTACAACATCTTCTACTACTCAATCAACATGGAATAATGATATGATATTTAATCCTAAAGTTGAATTTAAGTATGATAAGTCTTATAACAATGGATTATGGACTGATTTTGATAAAGAAATTTCGTCAAGTGGTACTTCTAATAATAGTTATTGTACAGGAAATATAAATGATAGTTATGAATGTACAACAGCAACAACATCATCTATTCCAACAAAAGATATGCCAATTATAACTTGTACAGAAAAGAGTTGCTCAACAGAAACAATATTTAAAATTAGTACAGCGAAATGGATTACAAAATCAAAAACACAATCTAAGACATATCAAACAAGTCAAAACTTCTCAACATATACACCGTATGGAACGGTTGTTGTTGAGGGTAAAAATAGTATTTTATATACAAAATTACCAGAAGGATCTTTACCGATTCAAATGATTACAAAAACAGGTGTCTTTAGTTTTGAATTTAGATTTAGTAATATTGGTCAATCTAATAGTTCTACAGAATTAGGAAGACTTGCCAATGCGAATAAATCTTCTGGTAAATCTGTTATTGAATCTAATAATGTTACCAAATGTAATGATGAACATGAAGCTTCTACAAATGGAGGATACGTATGTCATTATTTAAATAACTGTACGGATAATTGTGATTTTAAATGTGAAACACCAGATAGTTGTACATTTAATACGTGTGATAATGGTAAATGTGTAGTAACTTGTACAAACTGTATTTTTGATGGGAATAAAACAACTTATGGATATCGTACCGTTTCATTAAATAAGTTATTCCCTAATGGCGTAAGTGGTCGAGGCTATAACTGGAGTAGTGAGGGTATTGAAAATCAAAAGGCTACAGATACAAGAAAAGAAATTGAAGAATCTGGAGAAAGTATTTATGAATCACCTCAATATTCTTATACTTTAACACCAAGTAATATGAAAAATATTCGCGATTATAATGACAAAGTAAAATCATTTACAAATGAAAGACTTGCGGATAACAGTACACCATCTCTTCAATGTGAACCCGTTACTTATGGTGAAACAAGTTACAATGTAAATTGTCGAAGTGGTTTCCTTAATTTGATTGAAACTTCTGGTAAAAAATATGCGACAGTAAATGAACGTGTAACAAAAGATCAAGATGCCTTCATTCTTTATACATCAACAAGTAATTGTTTGGATGGAAGTTGTCTTAAAAAAGGTGTTGGTCCATCATGGAAATTGAAAGGAAGTAGTAAAGAATGAGAGAGTCATACTGGGGTTATTGGATTATCCTATTAGGTGTATTTGTAATCGTTATTATGCTGCTTGTCTCTAATGTAACTACGACAAATACGCAAGATTATTATATTATTAAGGAAGTAACCGAGCAGTCAATGGTAGATGCTGTTGACCTCGCTTACTACCGTACAAGTGGTGAACTTAAAATTAATGCGGATAAGTTCGTTGAAAGCTTTTTAAGAAGATTTTCTGAGAACGTAGCATTAAGTACTTATCAAATTGATTTTTATGGTATCTATGAAACACCTCCTAAAGTGAGTGTTAAGGTGACGACGAAAAGTTCGACATATCGTATTGGTTCTAGTGAAGAAACCTTTGATATTGTAAATAAAGTAGATGCTATTTTAGAAAATGATGGGGCATCTCTTGGTACAGAAAAAGAAGAATAGGAGGATTAAAAATGGGGAATTTACTTGTTAAATTAAAAAGATTTATCAGTAATAAAAATACAGTTACAATTTTGTGTGTGCTAGCTGGAATTTTAGTGATTTACATTGGGTATAATTGGAGGGTTTCAAAAGATACAAATCCTACAAGTGTTCCCTATGCTAATAAAACTCTTTCAAGTGGTACAGTGATTACAAAAGATGATATTAGTTATGTCGAAGTATCAAGTTCTGTACTTAGTAAAGCTAAAAATATGGTGACAAATGCTTCCAACATTATTGGTAAATCCGTAAGCTATGGCGATACAATTCAGGCCAATAGCTTTTTCTTCAAAGATGATTTAAAAGATCCAAAAGATAATAGTTATTATCCTTTGGCAAGTATGGAAGAAGATGAGGAAGCTGTTACTTTAACGGTTAATCTTCATACCACTTTTGGTAATGCTATTTATCCGGGAAATTACATTGATCTTTGGTTCAAAGGCTATGATAACAATCGTAAACTTATGTATGGAAAATTTATTCGTAGTATTAAAGTTTTAGATGTTATTGATTCTGATGGTAGAAGTGTTTTTGAAACAGGGGCAGAAAGTAGAACACCAGCTTCTTTACTCTTTGCTGTAAAAAAAGAAGAAAGTCATGGTTTATCTGCTGCTGATATGAAACTTCTTATTGATGCCGCACAAAACAGAAATATAGGAACACTTATTCCTGTTCCACGTAATAAAAGTTACACAGAAAACCCTGGTGAAACAGAAATAGCAAGTACTTATATTTATAATTACATTCTTTCTCAAGTTTCTATTGTTCCGAGTGAAGATGGCAGTAATATAGTTGAGGAGGATAATACAGATGAATAGTTTTATGATCAAACTTAAACGTTTTGTTGGCAATAAAAAAACCGTTACTATTTTATGTGTGGTGGCGGGTCTTATTGTTTTAATCGTGGGATATAATTGGCGGGTAAAACAGGCTATTAATCCTGTTACTATTCCTTACGCTAAAAAAGAGCTTGCAGCTCGTCATGTTATCACACAAGATGACATTGGTATGATGGAAGTTAATAGTACGGCTTTAAAAAAGGCTACAAACGTTATTCGAAATCGTAATGGCATTATTGGTAAAGAAGTTACCTATGGTAATGTTGTTAGAGAAGGTAGTTTATTTTATACAGAAGATTTAACGGATCCAGAACTTTCTCCTGATTATGTTTTGCAAGATATCGCGGATGGATATACCGCCTTCTCTTTATCCGTAAAAGAAAGTTATACGTATGATAATTACATTACCATTGGTAGTTACATTGATTTATGGTTTAAAGGGGAAGATGATTATGGTAAATATATCTTTTCTAGTTTTGTTAAAAGTATTCGGGTTTTAGATGTTCGTGATAGTAAAGGTGTTTCTTTAAGAAATCCACAAGCGGGCGCTCCTGCTGAATTTTTATTTTCCGTTCCAGATGATCTTTATTCTCTTTTAGTGAAGGCTTTAGAAATAGGTGATTTAGAACCGGCTCCAAAAGGTGCTAGTTATACGGCAAATCCAGGAGAAACAAAAGTAAATAGCGAATACGTTCGTAACTTTATTAATACAAAATCATCAGTGATACCTGATGAGGATGTGAGTGGAAATTAGGTGATCAAAGATGAATGATGCTGTTTTCTCACAATTAGACTTTGGTCCTTTAGAAGAATTTTTAAAAGATGATAATGTCACTGACGTATCTTATACCAATGGCGGTCAAGTATGGTTAAAGACTTTGGATAAAGGTGTTTATCAAGTGGATCGCCCTGAAATAAATAATGCTTTAATGGAAAAACTTGCCTTTCAATGTGCCAATGTTATGGGTAAAACTTTTAATATGGCTCATCCGATGCTCGATGCGGAAAGTGCAGAACTTCGTTTAAATTTTATCCATGAATCTATCGCGACGAATGGTATCGCGTGTGTTATAAGAAAAACACCGGCTAAGATTCGTCTTAATAAAGATAAATTATTAAATGAAAAATATGTAACAGCTTCTATCCATGAATTTTTAATGAAATGTGTAGAAGGACATGCCAATATTATTGTAAGTGGTGAGACAGGTTCTGGTAAAACCGAACTTGTTAAATATCTTGCCAGTCATATTAAAGAAAATGAAAAAATTATTACTATTGAGGATACTTTGGAACTTCACTTGGACCGAATTTTTCCTCATCGTGATATTGTTGCTTTAAAAACAAATAATATTGCAAGTTATTCAGATATTTTGGTTGCCTGTATGAGACAGAACCCTATTTGGATATTACTTTCCGAGGTTCGTTCTGCAGAAGCTGTTATGGCTGTACGTAATAGTATTTCATCAGGACACCATATCTTATCAACTATCCACTCTGATAAGGCAAGCTTAATTCCTATGCGTATGTTTTCCTTAATTGAAAGTAATATTGATGTGGAACAGTTTGTAACAACGATACACCGTTATGTTCAAATTGGTATTTATGTTAAAGGTTATATGAGTAAAGAACTAAATCGTTTTCAAAGAGAGATCTTAGAAGTCTGTGAATTTTACGTGGATGATAATAATAAACCACAAGTAAATACCATTTACAAAAAAACATTAACCGGAGAAATTACAATGAACAATCCAACCAAAAATTTAAGAGATTATTTAGGTATTGGTGGTGTTGTTTTACCGGATGATATTTTTGCCTTAGATGAACAAACGAGTGGTTCTATGAATTTACCAAAGCAAACAGTAGAAACATTATAAAGAAGGTGGGGTTACTAATGATTGAACTAATAATATTAATAGGGCTAGCCATATTTTGCTTATCTTACCGTTTTAATAATGGTGAAAATGTTTATAAGTTTTTTGTAACACAAGTTTCGACAGCTTATGATAAGTACGCACCTTATAGTTTTAAAGAAGTCAGAGCGAAAACAAAAGAACTTGGTCAAGAATATACACCAAGACAGTATCTTGCCCAAGTGATTATTTTTGCTGTTGTGGCAGGTGGCATTAGTTATCTTTATTTTTACAATCTTATTATTGCAGCCATGTATGCTGTCATTGCGGTTGCTTTTATTCCTTACTTAGCTTATTTACGGTGTCAAAAAGTGTATAGTGAATTTATTTTTGAACAAATTCAAATTTATACTACAAACGTTATTATGGAATTTAATACCACGCAAAGTTTTGTGAAATCCCTAGAAGGTGTAAGAGACTCTGGTATTTTAGAAAATCCTGTTTTAGAAGATGTTAAAACGATGATTGATATGTCTTATCAAAATGGTACGATTGATGAGTCTATTGAATTTTTTAATCATAAATATCCTTACTATATGGTTAAAAATATGAATCAGCTTTTCTTACAAATTACAAAAGAGGGGGCTAAAGACTCTGGTCAAGCTCTTGAAAATATGAGTATGGATATCGATACCCTTGTAGAAGGTGTTTACCGTGACCAAATTGATCGTAAAGAGTTTCATCGTCGTTTTATTACGTTTGGCCTTGCTTTGTTTTTACTCGTTATGGCTATGCAATTTTTACTTGGAACGGATTCTTATATTGAACTTTTAGATAGCTTTTATGTTCAGCTTATCTTACATGCCATTATTATTATTAATGCCTTCTTTCTTATTAGTGGTGAAAAATTCTACTATGAAGATGTGGGGGTGGAATAATGTATTGGGAAATTATTATTTTAGCGGTTCTTCTTCTTTTTGGAATGAACTATACGGGTAAAATTAGTGCGAATCGTTTTGTCGCGGATAACGAGGTTTACTTTCGTAAACTAAAAGAAAGTGATTGGGACTTTTATGTTAAAGCCCGTTATGGCGATACGGTTAATCCTGATTTTCTCTTTAATAACCGTATTAAAAAAGGACTGATCACCATTGTTATTATGATGTGCTTTTTTATCTCAAATTTAAGTTATATTACGGTTTTATTTGCCGTTTTAGCAGGTTACTTAGTCTTTCGAATGGATTATACTAACTTAAAAAACTATTATAAAAAGCATTTAACAGAAATTGATTCGATGCTTCCTCATTACTTAAAAAGTTTGGAAATTTTAATTCAACATTATACCGTTCCGGTTGCTTTAGGTAAAAGTATCGAGGATGCTCCTCAGATATTTAAAGAAGGTTTGCAAGAACTCATCAATCAAATTAATGATGGGGATGATTCTATTAATCCTTATATGGATTTTGCTAAAACGTATCCTGTAAGAGATTCCATGCGAATGATGCGTTTGTTATATCGTCTTTCTTTAGGAAGACAAGAACATAAACAAGAACAATTATTGACGTTTTCAAAAACGATTTCAAATCTGCAACAAAAAGCTCGAGAATTAAAATATAAAAATCGTTTGGAAAAAATGGAAGGTAAAACTATGAAAATGCTTATTACAACAGGACTTGGTGTTATGATTTTGCTTGTTTTCGCGGTTTTACAAATGATGAATATGTAGCTTTAAGGCTACCTTTTCTTTGAAAAATAAAAATTCTTATACGGATTGATATTTTAAGAAAAAAAAGTTATAATAATTTATATGATAAAAGGAGGAAATGATATATGAAAGAAGCAACGGGCGAACTTAATATGACTGTTGTAACAGTTGTAGCTATTGCTGCAGTGGGAGCTTTCTTCTATGCTTTTATTTGGCCTGGTATTAAAAACACAATTACAGCTAATACGTATTGTGCTATGGCAACATGTAATGCCGACCGTACAGATTGTACTTATATTGACGATAAAGGTGAGGAAGCTTCTGTTGATTGTTCAAAATACAACTACGATGTTAGTACAAATGTTAAATAATGGAGGAATTTTATGAAAGAGGCGACTGGTGAATTAAATAGTACGGTTATTGTTGTTATTATCGTGGCTATGCTGGTGGCCTTTTTCTATTCAGCCGTTTGGCCTTTGATAAGAAACAACTTAAATGTCACCACAAAATGCAGTAAGGCCATATGTGCGACAGAACCAAATGCTGACGAAAGAACCGTTGATTGTTATGTTTGTGAGAATGCAAGAAGTGATGGATCTTGTGACAAATCAGAAACATTTACATGTGCTTGGAAGGGGTAATGAACGTTGAGAGAGGCAATAGGTGGAACTTGGATATTTCAAGTTGTCATTGTTTTTATTTTATTTTTTA
Source organism: uncultured Bacilli bacterium (assembly GCA_934101275.1). Lineage (GTDB taxonomy): Bacteria > Bacillota_I > Bacilli_A > RF39 > UBA660 > Ventrenecus. Next base: position 2,550 of record CAKOQM010000010.1, on the reverse strand, counting down.
CAGGTTTTATGTGCTTAAATATCAATCGTTCGAAAGCCTTTAGTGTCAAAGACCAAATTCTTCAAACCATTCAAAGCTATAATGGTATTGATTTAAATAGTAATTATGAAGAAGGTTCGACGGGTGCCCTTGCGGATATCGTTTCTTATATTTCGGCAAATTCTTACCGAACAACGGGTGTTATGCCAACGGATGATATTCCAGCCAAAAGTACAAGACAATGCTATACAAGAGATGGAAAACAAACCGAAAATAATCCTGTTTTTTGTATAACTAAAATAGATGCCCGGGGAGAATTAGAACTTAAATATAATGAACTTCCAGATATGTATTATTATCAAGTTGTTGTTTTTTACCAATTAGATTTACCTGTTTTCCATGAATTATTCAATTTTAGGGTTGTTGGAAATACTAAAATCCTTTATGGAGGTGAGCTAGAATGAGACAAGCGGTAGGTAGTACTTGGATATTACAACTCGTTATTATTTTTATGCTTATCTTTGTAGCGTTTTTAGCTCTTTCCATTAACTATACGAAAGCTTTTAAAACAAAAAATGAATTGGTTAACATGATTGAGGAAAAAGAAGGTATCGGAAGTAGTGAAGACAGTGGGGCTTTAATGCTTATTAATAATTATTTAAGCTATAATAACTATAATAAAAAGGGACGTTGTGAGGTAGATGAGTATGGTGTTAGTAGTTTAGATGTTCCCATTATTGATGTGGCAGAAGTTGGTGAAAAATATTATTATTGTGTGAAAAAAATATCATCATCAACAGATACCCTTCCTAATCGGGCACGTTACCAAATTCGGATATTTTTCAATTTTAGCTTACCTATTATAGGCAATATATTTACGTTTTCGGTTGAAGGAACCACGATTGATATAAATCATGCGTTATTAGATATTGAGTAGGAGGAAAGAGTATGAATGTCAAAATAGCTAATAAATATAGTTTATTACTTGCTAACTTAGATGTGGATTTTATAAAAAGTATTGAAGGCGAATTTACGCCTGAAGAAATCATTATGCAGTTTTCTAATTTCTTTTATAATAAAATGGTTTTAGATATCACGGCAATCAAAGATTATCAAGATATTACAAAAATCCAAGAACTATCTGTGAATATGGATATGAGTAAAGTGATTTTACTTTTAGATGACTCTGAAATTGCGAATAGTCCACGTTATTTATCTCAACTCGTTTCTATGGGAGTTTATAATTTCACAAGAAATGTAGATGCTATTAAATTTTTAATTGATAATCCAAACACTTATAAAGATGTGGCTCAATATCATCAGTTAAATAATATGATGGCTTATCCTGAACCAACGCCTCAAAGTCCCCAAATGGAGAATACTGATGTTCAATATGTTGAAAGACCACAAGTAAGAGTCATTGGTATCAAAAATGTGACAGAACATGCGGGAAGTACCACTTTAACTTATTTGATGAAAAAACAATTAGAAAAGAAATATAATGTGGTGGCTGTTGAGGTTGATGATAACGATTTTGTTTATTTAAATGATAAAACACTTCGTCATACGACACATATGGATTTACCAAGTTTTATTGCTTCAAATTATGCCGCGGATGTTATTTTAGTTGATTTAAATAGCCAAGGTTCTATGAATAGTTGTACAGAAGTGTTATATCTTATTGAACCAGGCCTTATTAAACTTAATAAACTCATTCGAAAGGATAAATCTGCTTTTGATAAACTAAAAGGTAAAAAAATCATTTTAAACCGAAGTGTTCTTAATAATAGTGATGTTGCCGATTTTGAATACGAATCACGTAGTAAAGTTTATTACAATGTACCATATTTAGATGATAAACTTGAAAATCACCAAGTTTTAGTAGACATGCTTATAAAACTAGGCTTTTCTCGTTTAGACCTTGAAAATGGTGAAAAAGGTGGTAAACTATTTAGCATCTTTAAGTAATTAAAAAGTTGGAATACCTTTGCCATAGTAAGGAATGAAAAAAGTTGGAATACCCTTGCCACAGTAGGGAATGAAAAAAGTTGTCTAGGTGCCTACCTAGCTTTTTTTTGTAAATTATTGGTCTAAACGAAAATCCATTTCATATAGTGTTTTAGGTGATGATATGAATAAAAAAGAATTACTTGAGTCAATTGCCAAACGGGGAAATGGTGAGATTTACTTAGGTGTCGTAGGAGCTGTAAGAACAGGTAAAAGTACTTTTATTAAAAGAGTTATTGAAAACTTGGTCGTTCCTAATATTACAGATGAATATGAAAAGAAAAAATGTTTAGATGAGATTCCTCAAAGTGCTAAGGGTAAAACCATTATGACAACGGAGCCAAAGTTTGTTCCTTCAAGTGGGGCTAAATTAAAAATTGATGATTTTGAAGCCTCTATTAAGCTTGTTGATTGTGTTGGTTTTGTCATTCCTAATGCCCTTGGTTATATGGATGAAGAGGGAAATCCAAGAATGATAAAAACACCTTGGGTGAGGTTGAATAAGTGATACCCAAATATAAAAATAAATAAATGCCGATAAAATAAGGGCTAAAGACAATATTT
>CAKOQM010000009.1 GCA_934101275.1 uncultured Bacilli bacterium | reverse complement strand
CAACACCTTGGTATTCTTATGCGGATAAAAAATGGGCCAATGCTGTTATTTTACAAAACAGTTATGATGCTTTATCTGCTGAAGGAAAAGTTGTTGGTGCAACTAAGAAAAGTGATTATATCTCTTTTGATGGTGTTGATGACTATATCGATTTAGGCTTTGAAAATTATGATTTTTCTAAAAATATCACATTATCTATTAAATTTAAAATAAATGCATTTAATGATATTCAAGAATTTTTTGATAATGTCGAATTAGGTGGTATCGGATTTTATTTAAAAAATGATGAGCTTATCATGGAGACTTATATAAAAGAGAAAAGTTTATATTACAATTTATCTGCAGGTAAATTAGATCTTAATAAGATTTATACAGTTACAGGCTCTTATGATGGCAATATTTTAAAACTTTATTTAAATGGTGTTCTTGTAAAAAGTACAAATATAGAAGGAACAATAGGGCTTTCAGCCGCGCCATTTGCTATCGGAATTAATCCGAGTATTGATTCTTCTAAACATTCTCGATTTACAAATATGGATGTTTATGAAGCTGTTATTTATAGTCGAACATTATCCGATAATGAAGTTAAAACGAATATGAGTGATACTATCAAAGTAACCAATAGTGAAGGGCTTTTATCTTATGTGGATTTTACGAATAAAAAAGATTATGAAGAAAATGAAGTTATTCCAGAAGATGTGATTGAGTCTTACTTTGTTTGGATACCAAAATATCGTTATAAGTTGTGGGATTTAGGTAATTATGTTAGTTTAACAAGTATTGATACAACAAAAGTTCATACCACCGATATTTTATTTGGTGATTATAATACTTCAGATGAAAATAAAAAAGAATGTACCACACCAATGAAAAGTGGTGAAACCGGAAACTGCAAAGTTGGAGATTATATGACGCATCCATCATTTTTAAGTATTCCAAGTACTGGTTTTTGGGTAGGAAAATTTAAAACAGGTTATAAAGGGGCTCAAAGTACAACGAAAGCTTTATCAAATACCTATGATGTTTCAAAAATAGAGATAAAACCTAATGTTCATAGTTGGCGGGGACAACAACTTCTGAATGTTTATCAAAATGGTTATAATTATAAAAGAAACTTGGATAGTCATGCCATAAAAAATACGGAATGGGGAGCTATTGCTTACCTCAGCCAATCAAAATACGGAATTTCTTCTAAAATACGTTTTAACAATACTTATCAACATAAAACGGGCTATGCGGCTAACTCCGCGCCAACTTGTGGGTATACAGGAACGAGTGAAACTTGTAATGGATATTGTGAAAATGATAGCTGTAGTAGTGCATATAATACAGAAATTGGCTTTTTAGGCAGTACGACAGGTAATATTTACGGAATTTATGACATGAGTGGTGATGATTGGACGTATGTGATGACATTTATGTTAAATTCGCAAGGTCAAATTTTGGTGGGCAATAATGCTTCATTAACCTCCGGATTTTCAGGAATTAATGCTGATGGAAGTAGTGTAAGTAGCATACCTTTGCCGGAAAATAAATATTATGACTTATATAACTTTAATTCATCAAGTTTAAATTTAATGACAAGAATTCTTGGGGACGCGACAGGAGAACTTGGACCTATTGGAACAATTACTTATACCAAATATCAAAGAACAATCATCAGTTGGTATCAGAGTCAAGCTGTTTTTATGAGGTTAGAAACACCATTTATTGCTCGAGGGGGTGGTGTCATGATTGGCGAAAATGCGGATATTTTCGCTTTTGATAACCAGTATGGTCAAGCGTGTTCTACTGCTCGAATTATTTTAACCCCTTAAATTCACCTTTGTGATAATATATACTGTCAAGGATTTGCTAATAGTAAACAATTAAAAACAGCTTGACACTCAGGGGGAGTATTTTAAAATTTAAAGAAAATAAACTTCTTTTAAAGGAACAACAAGAAAGTGAGTTATCGTTTTTTTAGAAGATTCTAAAGTAGAAGAAATACCATCTAAAGATAGTGGTTATTACTTTGACCGAGATAAATCAAATTGCACAAATGAAGCCCAAGTAGAATGGGATAGTATCTCTTGGAGTCCTAAAATAAAAATGAGTAAAGAAAACAAAGAAAGAGTAAGTTGCCAACTTTATTTTTCGAAAACTTACCATGAAGGTATATTAAATGGAACAGATCTTGTTTTAAAAGACGATCTTATTCCTATTACTTTAGAAGATGATGGAACCGTTAGAAAAGCTGATTTAACAACACCTTGGTATTCTTATGCGGATAAAAAATAGGCCAATGCTGTTATTTTACAAAATAGTTATGATGCATTATCTGCCGAAGGTAAAGTTGTTGGGGCAACTAAAGAAAATAATTACGTTTCTTTAGAGGGCATCGATGATCACATTAAACTGGGATTTGAAAACTACGATTTTAAAAATCAATTAACACTTTCTATAAGATTAAAATTTAAAAATCTGGATAAATACATGGAAGTTATGGATAACTATGAAGCAGCAGGCTTTGGCCTTGCCTATAAAGTACAAAAAACAATCTCGTTTTCACATTATTTTCAAACACAATAAATGGTTATCAAGCCATAGAAAATACTTCATCTATTAATGCTAATCAGATTTTAACTATTACAGAAAGTTTTGATGGTAACACCATGAAAATATATGTAAATGGTATTTTAGAAAATAGTATGCAAATAGCCTCTACGACAATAAAAGCATCGACGAAAAAACTTTTAATTAGAGCGAATCCAGAAAAAAATGACAAATATTCGAATTTAAGCGCTATTGATGTTTATCAAACGGTCCTTTATAATCGAGCATTATCTGATGAAGAAATCAAAGCTAATATGAGTGATACCATCAAAGTTACCAATAGTGAAGAGCTTTTATCTTATGTGGATTTTGCAAACAAAAAAGATTATGAAGATAATGAAGTAATTCCTGAAGATATCATTGAGTCTTATTTTGTTTGGATACCAAAATATCGTTATAAGTTGTGGGATTTAGGTAATTATGATAGTTTCACAGGACTTGATACAACAAAAGTTCATACCATCGATATTTTATTTGGTGATTATATGACACATCCATCATTTTTAAGTATTCCAAGTACTGGTTTTTGGGTAGGAAAGTTTGAAACTGGTTATAAAGGTGAGCAAAGTGTGACGGCGGCTTTATCAAATACCTATGATGTTTCAAAAATAGAGATAAAACCCAATGTTTACAGTTGGCAAAATATTGATTTGGCGTATGCCCATTTAAATGCTTATAATTACAAACGTTCTTTAGGTGGTTATACCGGTCAAAGCGATAGCTGTAATACCTATTGTAATGATGGTACATGCAACAGTCCTTATAATACAAGTTCAAGTACAGCAGGCACTATTTATGGTGTATATGATATGAGTGGTAGTGCTTGGGAATATGTTATGGCAGTTATGATTAGTGAAGATGACAATTTTGTAAGTGGTAAAGATTCAACGCTTAATTCTAATTTTAATGGCTTATTAAGTTGCCGTACTTGTACAAATAATAATTTAACGGAAGTTGAAAATGCCATTACGTCTCCTTTAATACAGTATCATGATACGTATTCTTATGTCTTGAATAATAGTTATCAGTTTAAAAATAGAATTTTAGGTGATGCGACGGGTGAATTCGGTCCGTTTGAAAGTTATGGTGGGGTAAACAATGGTTTATCTAGTTGGTATAAAAATAGTGTTGCGTTTGTTAATTCTGAAAATCCTTGGTTTATTCGAGGCGGTGATAATGAAAATGGTACTCTTTCAGGAATTTTTACTTTTTCACGAATTGATGGATCCGGTGGTAATAGAAGAAGTTTTCGTATTTTACTGACACCTTTAAAATAAGGAATGTCAATAGGTTGTCAATTTGCAGAAAAACTATTTATGTCTTTTCATTTTCTTGATATAGTTATTTTAAGAATAGAAAGAGGGAATTTGTGTGACAGCACCAAAAGTTATAGAGCACTTAAAACCGGCTCACATTGAATGCTCTAAAGAAGATATCGCGGAAACTGTTATCATGCCAGGGGATCCTTTAAGAGCTAAGTATATCGCTGAGAAGTATTTAACAGATGCCAAACTTATTAATACCATACGTAATATGTTTGGGTACACAGGAACTTATAAAGGAAAAAGAGTAACCGTTATGGCTCATGGTATGGGTATGCCGAGTGTTAGTATTTATGCTTTTGAACTTTTTTACTTTTATGGCGTTAAAGAAATTATTCGAATAGGTACCTGTGGAGCTTTAGATGAAAGTATTCACGTACCAGAACTTATCATTGCCACTGATAGTTATACAGAAAGTAATTTCGCGTATTCTTATAATGGCGACCCAACCCACATCAGTTATCCAGATGAAAAGCTCACTATGAAAATTACAGATATGGCTAAAGCTAAGAATTTACCTTATCATTTAGGAACGGTTATGTGTACAGAGCAATTTGGTTTTTATTCTGATAATGAACATGTTTTAAAAAGAGTACCTGAAGACATTCATTTATTAGGCGAAGAAATGGAAACGTTTGCTTTATTTCACATTGCCAAAAGTTTTGACAGAAAAGCCGCGGCCATTTTAACGGTTGTGGACAGTAAATATAGTGAGGAATTTTTAACGCCTGAGGAAAGACAAAACTCCTTAGATAATATGATTATACTCGCTTTAGATAGTATTTTATAAATTCATTTTCGCGAATGAATTTTTTTCTTTCTCATAAACTTTATTAGGTGATATTATGAAAGAAACAGGCTATTTTTTAAGTCATTTATATGCGTCTAGGGAAAGTATCTTAACCAGTCTATTACAATTTCAATATCAACTCTTTTTTTTAGAGAATACATCTCTTAAAAATAAAATAAAAAAATTTTTAGAACGAGATTACAAACACTTACAGATTTTAGCCCGATTTTTAATAAAAAATAACCAACTTCCTTTTTATGCCGATAAACTCTATGGGAGTGTTTTATATTGGAATGGCTTTAATGTTTATTATGATACGGATATCAAAACTATGTTAGAAGTGGATATTACTTTAAAAAAGAAAATGATTCAAAATACTGAGATGGTTATTTATGTTGTCGAATTAGAGGAAGTGAAAAGATTTTTAAGAGGCATTCTTAAAGAAGAATATCAAACACTTGAAGAACTTACCCTTATCCTTGAACATTGCGCTTGATTTCAATAAAAAGTCTTTGTATACTTAAAATGTGATGAGTAATGAATTACAGAGTAGTAAAGATAAAAAAGAATAAAAATGGTTTGTATGAAGTGAATTTAGATAAAAAAGAACTTCTTCTATATGAAGAAATTGTTTTGAAATATGATTTATTAATTAAAAAAGATATTAGTGATTATTTTGTTAAAAAAATGATTCAGGAAAATAAAGAAGTCGATGCGTATCAAAAAAGTCTTGATTATTTAAAGAGGCAAAAAAAGACAGAATATGAAGTTAAAAGTTATTTAAAAGAACAAGATTTTTCTTTAGAAATTATTGAAGTCGTTTTAGAAAGATTAAGAAAGTTGAAGTTAGTGGATGACTATGACTATGCCAAACGTTATATTCATTATATGGTTTCTTATCGTTTAACGGGACCTCGTAAAATTAGACAATGTTTACTCAAACGGGGGATTAAGGAAGATATTTCCAATTCTATTTTAAAAAAATATGATGATGAAGTATGGTATGAAAAAATAAGAAAACAAATTGTAAGTAAAAGACAAAGAGATGTAAGAAAAAGTGATGCTTTATTTCGCCAAAATATTGTTAATGAACTTATTTATAATGGTTATCCTAAGGTTTATGTAACGGAAGTTTTAAAAGATATGGATACGAATCAAGATAAAGAGGCTATTGAAAATGAATTAGCTTACTTATATAAAAAATATCAAACGAAATATTCGGGTTATGAACTTTCTTTCCGTATAAAACGTCGTCTTAGCGAAGAAGGATTTTTATATTCGGATATTAAAGAGGCCATGCAAAAGTTTTTAGAAGAGTAGTTGCCACCTTCAAAATAATCTTGTATAATAAGGTTGAAGTGGTGAAGAAAATGAAAAAAGAAAAATTTATCGAAAATATTATGGGTTCTTTTTTAATCCTATTATATGCTTATTTTATGTTAAGTATTGGTCTTACGAGTCATTTAAATTTGCAATATATGGTAAGTTTATTTTACCTTTTATATGGTCTTGTTCATGTTGCTGAATTTGCTTTCCATCGTAAAGAAAAAGAGTATTCGGATATTTTATTAGGCATTTTAGGCTTTGTTTTTGCGGGGTTAATGTTCTTTTCTAAAATTTTAGAAACGACCAAGTATTTAGCTTTAGTCTTACTTTTCTTTGCTCTTATTTATTCGTTGATTAAATTAAAAAAAGCTGATTATCATCATGACCGCAGAAGTAAATTATGGTTGATTTTTGTCGCTAGTCTTGTTTTATTTTTCTTTTCTAATCTTCTTATTTGTATTAATCTTTCTTACAACGATGAAATTAGAATGATTTTGTTTGGCTTTTATTTTCAAATAATTGGTATATTTGAAATGTATGAAGCATTAATTCTTAACATGACGAAGGGAAAACTAAAATGAAAGTAGTAAATGATTTTAAAGACTATCAACTTCTTGATATGGCAAGAGGTAAAAAATTAGAAAAATGGCAAAATGTTATTTTATTAAGACCAGATCCTCAGATTATATGGGAAGAAAATTTAAACAAAGAAAAGTATGATATTGACGCAATTTATGACAGAAGTTCCAGTGGAGGTGGAAGCTGGCAAATAAAAAATAAGAAATTAAAAGATTCTTGGACAATTTCTTATCAAGATTTAACATTTGGTTTAAAACTTATGGGCTTTAAACATACCGGCCTTTTTCCTGAACAAGCCTATAATTGGAATTTGATTCGCACTAAAATAAGAGAGGCAAACCGTCCCGTTAAAGTCTTAAATTTATTTGCCTATACTGGAGGCGCTTCCATCGCTGCTTTAAAAGAAGGGGCTTCTGTTGTTCATGTCGATGCTTCAAGAGGAATGATTGATTGGGCGAAAGAAAATGTTAAGTTGAATCATTTGGAAGATAGAGATATTCGTTTTTTAGTCGATGATGTTGGGAAATTTGTTAAAAGAGAAATGAGAAGAGGAAACAAATACGACATTATTATTATGGACCCACCAAGCTTTGGCAGAGGAAGTAAAAGTGAAGTTTGGAACATTGAAAAAGATTTATTTAAATTAGTACAAGATTGCACATCTCTTTTAAGCGATAAACCTCTTTTATTTTTAATAAATGCTTATAGTACAGGTGTTTCTAAAACAATTTTAGAAGATATATTACAGATGACAGTAAACCAAAAATACTCAGGTGTTATTTCAAGTGATGAACTTGGTCTTAAAATGACAAATACATCCTATGTTTTGCCTTGTGGTATCTATGGTCGTTGGGAAAAAAGTGTCACAAAAGGTTTTGAATAACATAAGAAAAGATAAACATTAAAGAAGTGTTTATCTTTTTTGAACCATAAGTTTTAAAGCCGTTTTACTTTCTCCATTAATTAAAACGTCGTTAAAAGCAGGAATTAAGGCAATATCTTCACCACTTGGGACTAGAAAGCCTCTTGCAATCGCGACGGCCTTGATAGCTTGATTAAGACTTCCGGCACCAATGGTTTGAATTTCAATTTCCTTTTTTTCCCGATAAAGATTAGCAATCGCTCCGGCTACTTTACTGGGATTGGATTTTGATGATACTTTTAAAATTTCCATGTAAAAACCTCCATAGTAAAATTTATGAAGGTTTTTATAATTTATGCTAAACTTAAAAAGAGAAAAGCAAAGAAAAGACCAAAGTTCAAAACAAAATAAATAAGAATAAGAGCATTGGAAAAACCGGCACGTTTTTCTTTTTTTAAAGTAAGAACATCCTCTTTGGGAAAATAAGGTTTCATAATATTCTCTAGTTCTTCGCTTTCTAAATTTTCTAAATGTTTTGTAGGAACCATAGCTTCATGTTTTTTACTCCATAAGAGATATTTTAACACCTCCGGTTCTAACTTTTGTTCTTTAATTTGTTTTTTTATTTCTGTTTCACTTGGCACTTTTAATCACACTCCCAAACTCTTTTAAGTTAATTTTATCCTTTTTTTGTAATTCTTGCTCATATAGATGAACGATTTTCTCTGGGTTGTCTGTATCAAAGCGATATTTTTGGTCATCCTCCGTCACAATTACTAAAAATTCTTCGCCATTTTTTTGCCGCATGACAAGTTCTTTAATGAAAGGTGCTCCCTGTTGACTTGCTTCATCGATTTCATTATTTTTTACATAGCAATATATAATTTCAAACAAATCTTTTCCGGATAATTCATTTGGTGTAGCAATGGCATATCTAAAATTTTGATTGTGAAGCATATCAGGCAAATAAAAAGAATCAATATTAATTTTATCCTCACCCTTATTATAGACAAGATAATTGTCTTCTAAGGTTAACACTTCTTTAAAAAGTGGATTGTAATCAAACCAAGCTTTTAAATACATCCTATTATCATTTAAAATACTTTCTACCATATCATTCACCTATTCTAGGAAAATTATACCATGAATTAAAAAGGTTGAAAAGGGTTATTAAAAAACGTATAATAACTACGTGATGTTTATGAAAGAAAAATTAACTTCCGAATTTGTTAAAAACTTATCTTTAAAAAAGAACGAACCTGAGTGGATGAGAGCTTTTCGTTTAAAGTCTTTCGAAGAATTTTTACGTCAAGAAAATCCCTCTTTTGGACCAGTTTTAAACTTTTCTTTTGATGATATTTTGTATTATAAAAAAACAGAAGAGCAAAAAAAAGATTGGAAAGATGTTAATCAAAAGACTTATCATACCTTTTGCAAATTAGGTGTTGTTGATGCTGAAAAAAAATATTTAGATGGTGTTTCCAATCAGTTGGAAAGTGAAGTCGTTTATCATCATAATATGACAGATAAAAACATCATTTTCTGTAGTACGGATGAAGCCTTACAAAAATATCCTAATCTTTTAAAAAAATATTTTAATACTTTGGTAAAATACAATGAAAATAAATATACGGCTTTAAATGGTGCCGTTTGGAGTGGAGGTTCTTTTATTTACATTCCTCCTTATACAAAATTAGATCGACCTTTACAAAGTTACTTTCGAATCGATACAGAAAGTCTAGGGCAATTTGAACGAACGATTATTATTGTCGATGAAGGGGCAGAACTTTCTTATATTGAGGGGTGCACGGCGAGAAGCTATGCCAAAAGTTCTTTACACGCTGGTGTTGTGGAAATATATGTGGGTAAAAATGCAAAATGTCGTTATAGTACGATTCAAAATTGGAGTACCGATGTTTATAACCTGGTGACTAAAAGAGCTATCGTGGAAGAAAATGGTCTTATGGAATGGGTTGATGGAAATATTGGTAGTGGCGTAACGATGAAATACCCATCCGTTATTTTAAAGGGTGACTTTTCTTGTGGAAATTGTATCAGCATTGCTTATGCTAAAAAAGGTCAAGTTTTAGATGCTGGTGCAAAAATGATTCATCTTGGAAAACATACCAAAAGTAATATTGTCAATAAATCCATTGCCGAAGGTGGTGGGGTAAGTAATTACCGTGGAACAATCAAGATAACCAAAGATGCCCTTTACTCTCAAGCTTCTGTGAAATGTGATACCATCTTATTAGATGGTATCAGTAAAAGTGACACCTTTCCTAAAAATATTGTCGCTAACTGTTCAAGTACATTAGAGCATGAAGCTACGGTATCTAAAGTATCGGAAGAAAAAATGTTTTATTTAGAAAGCAAAGGCTTAAATGAAAATCAAGCGAAAGAACTTTTTTTACTTGGGTTTGTGGATGAGTTCAAAAAAGAACTTCCTATGGAATATGCAGTGGAGCTTAATCGCCTTTTACAAGAATAATTTAAAAAGTACTAATTTTAACCGTTAGTCTTTTTTTATGTCTTAATCTTATTAATTAGCTATAGAATTTGTTAAATTGGTTGAAAAAAACATTCTAATTTTTGAAATTAGCGATTTGCACCTTATTTTTGAATGTGTTTTAATGAGTGCGAAAGGAGAAAAATTATGAATAATGTTATGTTAGTTGGCCGTTTAACAGGTGATTTAGAAATCGTGGATTATGGCAATGAAATGAAAAGATCGGTGGTCACTTTGGCTGTCCCAAGGACATACAAAAACCAAGATGGCATTTATGAAACAGATTTTTTAAGATGTATTTTATGGAATGGGATTGCCAAGAAAGCTCATGATTATTGTAAAAAAGGGGATATGGTCTGTATTAAAGGCCGTATTCAAGTAAGAAATTATGAAAATGAAAACAAAGAAAAAAGACATTTGACTGAAATTATCGCAGAAAGTATTGCCTTTGTAAGTTCAACAAGACAAAAAGAGGAAAAAAAGAAAGATTAAATTTGTTTTTATAACATAGAATTTACTAGGTGATAAAATGGTAAAACATTTGAAGTATTTAGGTATTTTAAGCCTATTATGTTTTAGCTTTTTTTATACAGAAAAAATTGCTAAATTTATGCAAAGTAAAGATCCTTTATATGTTTCTATTGAAACGGTTAAAGAAGATTACAAACAAGACTACGTCAATGCCATTATTGATGAGGATTACATCATACCTGGTCTTAATGGCAAAGAAATTGATGTTCAAAAAAGTTTTCAAAAAATGCAAGATTATGGTTATTTTTCGGAAAGCCATATTGTTTATGCCAAAATAAATCCAGAAGTTTCTTTAGAAAATAATACGACGAAGATTATAAAGCAGGGGAATACTTTAAAACATGCGGTTTCCTTCATCACCCAAAGTGTTTTACATACGACTTATTTAGGAGAAATGGGAATCCCTTACAGTGTGCTTGTTACAAGTTCCAATGCTCAATCTACCTTTTATAATGGCATCAAAATCAACTTTGACAAAAAAGATTATGAGGGGACTGAAAAAATTTTAAATAAAGAAAAAAATAATCTGTGTGTTATTAAAAATAATTTTAATGATATTTGTTTAAAATACAAAAAAAAGATGATAGAACCTACATTATCTTTTTCAAACAGTAATATAGCTAGTCAGTTTAAAACGGTATCTTCGGGAATGATTCTTTATTTAGAAGACGATTTAGATGTAAGTAACTTAAAAGTTCTTTTAAACGAGATAAATTTTAAAGGATTAAAAATTATTTCTTTAGATGAGCTTATTAGTGAAGAACGTTAAATCGTTTTTTTTCATGGCATAATCTATTTAAGTAAATTATTTTATCCCAATGGCAAATGCCTAAATTTTGGCACCATTTACAAACAAAAATTAATTTGATATAATACTTTCGCGAACAAAACATTCTTTTTTTGTTAAATTAATAAAAGTAAAATTAAAAAATATGTTAAAAGAAGGGAAGAATTATTATGGAAAAAATAAGAATTTTTAGTTTGGGTGGATTAGACGAAATGGGAAAAAACACCTATATTGTAGAAGTAGATGATGATATTTTTGTCTTTGACTGCGGTTTAAAATACGCTGAAGGGCTTATGTATGGTATTGACTATATTATTCCGGATTATGAATATTTAGTTAAAAATAAAAAGAAAATTAAAGGTGTCTTTATCACGCATGGTCATTACGAGAACATGGGAGCTGCCTTAGATTTACAAAAAAACATTCCTAGTATTAAGTTTTATGCGACAAACTATACAAAATTTGTTTTAATGGATTTAGGAATTAAGGAAGAAAACATCGTGGAAATTAAGCCAAATAAAAAAATAACTTTTGGTAAAAATTCTATTTTCCCTGTATCTGTAAGTCATAGTGTTCCAGGCGCTGTTATGTATTCTTTAAATACTAAGTATGGTGCGATTTGTTATACCGGTGACTTTATCATTGACCCTTTAATGCGAGGAGCCTATGATATGGACTTGGGAAAAATCGCTTATGTTGGTAAACAGGGTGTTTTATGTCTTTTATCAGAATCCTCTTTTTCGGAAAGATCAGGCCATACTTCACCAACTCATCGTTTAGCTTCATTTTTTGCTGACGTTATTAATAAGTATGATACACGTATTTTATTTAGTGTTTTACCAACGCATCTTTATACCATTCAAGATATTTTTGAAGGCGCTAAAAACAGTCATCGAAAAATTGTTATTATGGGTAAAAAATTACAAAACTTTATTCGTTTTGCCCATGAAAATGGTTATTTAACTTATCAAGAAGACTTAATTGGTGATTTAACAAATATTAATGATGCCAATTCTATTTTACTGATCTGTGATGATAAGGCAAATGCCTATGCTCCGATAAGTAAAATTGTCAATGGCTATGATAAATTTATCACCCTTAGAGAAGGGGATGCGGTTTTATTTGCTGAGCCTCGTTATGACTCCAATGAAAAAACAATTGTTAAATTGGAAAATGATATTGCTATGGCTGGATGTAAAATTATCAATTTGCCAAAAGACAAAAACATCTTACACCATGCTTCGCAAGAAGATTTAATGCTTATGATTAAGCTTCTAAACCCAACTTATTATATGCCTGTTAAAGGAGAATATCGTTACCTTGTTAATAATGCTAATTTAGCTAATGAATTATGTATTCCAGCAGAAAATATTATCTTAAAACAAAATGGTGATGTGGTATTATTTGAAGATGGTAAACTTGTAGATAAACAAGAACGTATCAAAATTAAAGATATTTTAATTGATGGTAAGAGTAGCGATGATATTGGAGAACTTGTTATTAAAGACCGTGAAATGTTAAGTGAAAATGGTATTGTTTTAATCACCGCGACTTTAAGTAAAAAAGATAAAACTTTACTTGTCGGTCCGGAAGTAACGACAAAAGGCTTTATTTATGTTCGCGATTCAAAAGAAATGATTCATAATATCAAGAAAATAAGTGAAGATGTTATTATGAGAAACATCGTGGATGGCAAAATTGATTATAATAATATTAAAACAGAAATTCGTTCCGATTTAAGTAATTATCTTTATGAGGAAACCGAATCAAAACCAATGATAATCGCTGTTGTTCAAGAAGTGTAAAGCACTTCTTTTTGTATATAATTTTCTTTTTAGAACATATTAAGGGTGAAAAGAGGTAGAAAATATGGATGAAAAAGAAATTGTCTTAAAATTGTATCAAAATGTTGATATGGGTATTGTTGGTATTGATGCTATATATAGTCAAATAGAAAATAAAATCCTTAAAAGAAAAATAAAAAGGCAAAAGAAAGAATATATGACTTTAAAAAGAAAACTCGCTAAAATGTGTAAACGTTATAAAGTAACCGATAAAGATTTAAAACCTTTTGTAAAACTTACTAGTGAGCTCATGGTGAGTATGAAAACTATGTTAGATAAAAGTGATAGTAAAATAGCCAAACTTATGATGGAAGGAACCAATAAGGGTTTAATTCAAATACAAGAGCTATTAAATCATTACAATAAGAAAGATAAAAAACTTGTTAAATGTATGAAAGAAATCTTGACATTAGAACATCAAAATAATAATGAATTAAAAAAATATTTATAAGAAAAGCAAAGACGTGATTTTATGCCTTTGCTTTTTAAAGTTTTAGACGAGAATAAAGGATTGAAAGGAAATTTTAAGCCGCTGGACCAGTTGGACCTTGTGGAATTGTCAGATTAAGGGAATAAGAATTATTTCCTAAATTACTTATGGTTGCCGAAGCAGATGTTCCTGGATTTCCTGTTGTAACTGTTCCTATTTCTAAGGTTATAGCAGGCCCAGTAGGACCCACATCACCTTGAGGACCAGCACTGCCAGCTAAACCTTGTATACCTTGAGGCCCAGTAGGTCCGGTAGGTCCGGTAGGCCCAGTAGGCCCAGTAGGACCCACATCACCTTGAGGACCGGCACTACCAGCTAAACCTTGTATACCTTGAGGTCCCGTAGGCCCAGTAGGACCCACATCACCTTGAGGACCGGCGCTACCAGCTAAACCTTGTATACCTTGAGGTCCCGTAGGCCCAGTAGGACCTACATCACCTTGAGGACCGGCACTACCAGCTAAACCTTGTATACCTTGAGGTCCGGTAGGCCCAGTAGGACCCACATCACCTTGAGGACCGGCACTGCCAGCTAAACCTTGTATACCTTGAGGCCCAGTAGGACCAGTAGGCCCAGTAGGCCCAGTAGGACCCACATCACCTTGAGGACCGGCACTGCCAGCTAAACCTTGTACCCCTTGAGGTCCAGTAGGTCCGGTAGGACCAGTAGGCCCAGTAGGACCAGTGACACCGGTATCACCTTGAGGTCCTGTAGGTCCTGTTGGACCGGTAGCTCCAGTGACACCAGTATTGCCTTGAGGTCCAGTAGGACCGGTAGCTCCAGTAACACCAGTATCACCTTGAGGTCCCGTAGGCCCAGTAGGCCCAGTAGGCCCAGCAGGAATAACAAAGTTTAAAATAGCATTTTGATTTGTACCAGCGTTAACTACAGATGCACTAGAACCAGGAAGTCCTTGTGTTGTTGTTCCAACAGTTATAGTCGCAGGTCCTTGTGGCCCTGTTGGCCCTGTAGGCCCTGTAGGCCCTGTGATGGAGCGTGCACTACAACAGCAGGCTTGTAAAAAGGCTTTTTTGTTATAATTTTTAACGTAGTTATAAGCTTTTTGATAATCACTATTATTATTCATGTAAAATCTCCTTTCACTCTTAGGGTATGTCAAATATTAATATTTGTATGTGTGTATATCATTAGATTTAAATTTTTAGACGGAGCCCAAATTTATCGGAATGTAGCATAAGTGTTACGAATTCCATTAATCACGGCGGATAAATGACTGGAAGAATTTAAAATTGGAACATTTGAAGTGGAATTTTCAAATATAGAAAAATCCACTTCTTTTTGCATATTGTAAACAAAATCATCTTCAGAATTGTGGGTAGATAGATAATAATTAAAAATAGAAATATTGTTTAATTGCATTTCCTGTAATTTTAAGTAGCTTTCTATATAATTTTCGGAGTATGCCTTAGGAACAGAGGAAAACTGTGAAGCGATACAGTGTTCAATATGTGCTTCCATAGAAGATTTACATAAAGAATCTTTCATATTTAAAATACCTTTCCAATGTCTAAGGATATAAGATTTATATTCTGTTATTTTTTGCTTTCTTGATTCGTTTGTTTTACTTTCTATTAACTTATCCATTTCAGCTATAAAAGCCTCTTTATCTTTTTGTTCATAGATAATATCAGCTATTTTATTTCTTAATTCTTTGTCGGTAGTAGAACGGTTAATTTTTTGCTTTACGTGGAATTCACAAGTGTTAATGATAACCTTATTTCCTGTATATAATCTTAATTCAGAAGCACCAGAAAGTATCCAAGAACCAGCATCACTTAATAAATTAATATTCTTTAATTTTTCAAAATTATAAATATTAGAAATTTCGCTCATGAAATCTTGCCAAAAAGTGTTAAAAGATGTGATAAAAATATGTCTTCCTAATAATCGACATCGTTTACCTTTACGATCTATTCCAGTGAAGGTAACAAAACATTTACTCATAATCCATTTCTTTTTATTGGGATCTTTTTTATCTTGTTTGTGTATGCATTTTTCATCAACCATCACGTACAAAGTGTCTTGATGTGGTATCTCATCATATTCAATATTTCTTAATTTGATATCTTGTTTAAAATTATAAATGGTTTGTTTAGGAATATTTATTTTTCCTTTTAAAAATTGTTTTAATTCAAAGGTGAATAATTAGCTGTTTGATTAGGATTTTTCAAAACAGAATTTTGAATAAGAATTCCTCTTACAATAGGGTCATAATTTTTATAAGCTTCTATACCGAATACATCATTTACATAGATATAGTATTCATTGGTTAATTTGTGTTGATATAAGTCCTTTTAAATGTAATTTCATCAAAAATAGTAATTATTGTTCGTTCAACATTTGATTTATTTATGTAGTATTTTCTTTTCTTATCGCTGAATTTTTAAATTCTTCATCAGCTAGTTCTAAGATGTTTTTGATAATAGATGTCGAGATTTCAGCTATTGATTCTTGAAGAAAAAGAAACATATCAACATATATATTTTTACGGTTAATATCAAAAAGTTTTTTTAATAGCTGGGTTAGTTTGTCTTTAAAATTGCATATTGCGTTGTTGACAAGAAAACTTTTTGAACAAACATCTAAGATTTGTGGTAATATATTCATATGAAAGAACTCCTTTATTTTATTGGTTTATATAGGTATATCATACCACCGAGTTCTTTCTTTTTTTATATTCCGATAAATTTGGACTCTGTCAATTTTTTTATGAATTTGACGTATGAGAATTCACATGATAAAATTATAAACAAGTGAGGGATTATAATGGAAAATGTTACAGATTATATCAATGCTTTTGAAAAAAAATTAGAAGAAAGAGAAGCAATTTTAAATAATGACTCTAGTGATTTAAAAAGTGTTGAGTCTTTGACAAAGACTTTAAATGAGTTGGATCTTGTCTTAGAAAATTTACGTAAAGAATATAATGAAAGACGTGAAGAATTTGAATATGATAAAAAAGATCCAGATTTAAAAGAGGCCTTAGATGAAAAATGGACGGAGATAGAAGAACAATTACAACAAAGAGCTTTAGTTCAGGCTGAAATTGAAGAAACTATTAATAATTACAAAAAGAAATTTCTTAGTATTCGAAGTGGAGCTGATGCTAACAAAGAGCTTTCAGAATTGCAAAATTTATATAAAGAAAGAAATAAAATTATAGCAAAATTAGAACAAATAGAATCAAGATTTGAATATGATGGTCCATTTGATCCTTATGATACCATTCCTTTTTCTTTAGAAGAAGCTGATGAAGTGTTAGAAACGCAAGAAGAGTTAAAGAAAATTGATGGTCAAATTTTAGATTTACAAGTTAAAATAAATACATTATTGTTTGATGCCGAAAAAGAAGAAGAAATAGAAACATCTTTTTTAAATACGCCTTTAATGAATAAAGATTTAAAAGAGTTAAGCTTAGAAAGAGAAAAAGTTTTAACCAAATTAAAAGCTATGGAAGAAATGGATGGCAAAAAAGTAAAAATAAGATTTAATGGTCAACGTTATGAGGTATGCAAAGAAAAAAGATGGCAATTTAAAAAAATGCTATATGAATTGGCTAAAATCGAAAAAAACATTTCGAAACTTACGCATAATGAACTGATTATTTCTTTGGATGAAGAATTATTAGAAAGAATGAATGAACCTCAGAGAATAACTTATTTAAGTTCTTTACTTTTACAAATAGAAAATGTGCCTACAGGAATTTTGGCGGAATATATTGATGGCAAATTAATTCCTTTAGAATATAAAGATCTTTATTTAGAAATAACAGATTTGTTAAGAGAAAGTAAGAAAAATTCGGATACTATAGATTCCAGCTCACCGAAAAATACGATGGATTATTTTTGGAAGTTTGTAGAAAGTTGTACAAAAGAGCCATTAATAGATCCTGTTGATATTACACTAGGGGATAAAACTTATACAGTTAATCGTCATGATGTGGAACTTTTAAAACGGTGTTATCAATTTTGTAAAGAACGTTTAGAAAAAATGGAAACAAAGGCAGCTAAATTAAAACAAGAGCAAGATAATTTAAAAAATTCAGCTCAAGAACAAAATTCGAATTTTGAAAAGAAGCGTAAAACCATAAATGTTACGGTAGATAATAAAGAAGAAAGCATAAATGAAGAAGATTTAAAGCAATTTGCTTATAATCACGCAACGATAAAGGCAACGGAAGAAATGCTTCATGAAAACATTACTTTTGATGAAGAAAAATATAATGCCATGAGTTTTGATGAACAAATTAATTATTGTAAAGATTTAATAAATCAAATTTTATTAAAAAATGTAAAACAACCTGTTAACTTAAAAGTGGATGGAAAAGATATTATTATAGATGCTTCTTATGCAGATACTATGCAAAAAGCTACAGAAAAATTATTAAACGTCAGTAGTTTAGATGTTTCTATCGATGAAAATTACGTTAATCATCTAAATGATGATGAAAAAATATGCTACTATCGTTTACTTTTACATGATATAACACAAAGAGATATAAAAGAAGAATGTACGTTTACGAGAAACGGCCAAGAGTATAAATTTGATAAAAAATATGAGAAATTATTTGAAAAAATAAATAATCGTATTGAATTTTTGGAGGCGGATAAAAAGAAACCTCTTAAAATTCAAAAATCCCGTCCGGCTAAATTTTTAGCTAAGATCAAACGACAATTGAAAAAAAGAGTGATTCAAGTTGGTTTAGGACTTAGTGTCATGTTCTGTGCTGGTTTTGGACTTGGCCGTCTTTCGAATAAAACAAATGTAAAAGAAACACCTTCTATTACTCAAGAAGATTTAGATAGTGCTTTAGATAAAGCTGTTAAAAATGCCGTGAATATTGAAAATTTGGATGATATTGTTCAAAAAGCTGTTAATGAAGCTTTAGAAAAAGAGCGTCAAACTAATCAAAGGGTAGATGATGTGGTGACTAAAGAAGAACCTGTTCAAGAAGAGGCTTTAAAAATGCCATTAGGAGAAACGTTTACATTAAATAATGATACGCCAATTTTTCAAAATTACGATTCAACAAATGGTTTGAAACCAACTTTTAAACATGATCTTTATACGACTATAGCCGTTCAAATCCAACAACCAGATGGTAATATTGTCGAAATTAATTATTTCGATCAAGATGCTAAAGAAATTGTTGCCGAACTTCTAAGAAATGGGGCTGTTATTTTAGCGCGTCGTGCCGTGGCTAATGAAGCTATGAACGATTATTTAGCACATGGAATAGCAACAGGTGTTTTCTTAGAACAAACGATTGTTCCTTCAAATCTAACAACGGATTTACAAGATATTATAAATAGTACTTTATCCCAAGGAAGAGGTTTATAACATGAATTATAATTTATATGATATATTAGTAACGGATAATACCAATTATTTAATCGCTTCAACGATTTTCAAAAATAAATATCAATACTTTTTATTAATAGAAACAGACGAAAATGAAGAATTAAAATTTAATAATATTAAAATCATGAAGCAATCTGTTTATAATAATTTAGATCCTGAAATGCTTTATCCTCTTACTGAAGAAGATGAATTTGAAGAAGTCAAGCACGATCTTTATGAAGCAATGAGTGATGATTTAAAAGAAAACTAATTATTTAAAACAATTTTAGACATAGATCTAAAGTTGTTTTTTTATATTCCTAAAAGAAGAAAAATAAGACCGATTAAAAATTCATAAATTCTCCCTTTAAAAAAAGAAAGATAAGAAATATTTGTTTCACTTAAAATACCTTTTACTTGTAAATGAATAGATAAACCTCCAAAACTGATAAAAAAGTAAGCTAAAATTTTCTTTAATTTAAGATTTAAAGATAAGCCAATCAAACTTTTTAGACCCGAAGATATTTCTAAGAATCCAGTTATGAAAGGACAATGCCAAGGATTTATTATGGAATCTAAAAGGTAAAAAAGACAGACACAACCTAAAATAAGTAAAAGAGTATTCATAGCTTTAAGAATGCTTTTTGATAAATAAGTTCCTAAGGATTCTTTCACCCTAGAAAAAGTAAGCGTCGTATCTTTATTTAAAGAGGGACTTAAAATAGCCAGTAAAGTATTTACAAAATAAGGAAGAAAGAGCAAAGTTAAAGTGTCTTTTAAATTATGAGGGAAAATTAAAGAAAGCATCGTGTATAAAAATAATGGATTGGAAAAGAAAATAAACTTTAATAAGTGCTCAGCTTCTTCTTTCGTTAGGTTGTTTTGTAAATAAAGCGTTTTTAAAGCATAGACATTCGCTGGTGTTCCCGAAAATAAAGACATGAAGAAAATAAAAAAGCCATTAGAACTGACATGTAAATGTTTTTTGAAAAAAAAGCCCATTTTTCTTTCAAATAGTAAAGGTAAATCAAAATATAAAAATAAGTCCGTTAAAATCATCATGGGAAAAAGCGAAGGAAAGAGCTTTAAAATAAATAATTCACAGCTTGCTAAAACCATCTTTTGGATAAGAATATTATTCTTAAAAATAAAAAAAGTTATTAAAGTTAACAGTAATAATGGTAATTTGTTTTGTTTCATAGTACAATTTATGTTGATAACAAAAAAATATATCTATTCTGGTATACTTTGGATTATTTTTTGTAAGATGACATAAGGAGGATAAGAGATGCGTCAAAAAATAAAAGCTTTTTTTAAAGAAAACTGGAAGTTTCTAAGTGTTTTACTCGCGATTGTTCTTGTTTTTAGGATAGAACTTCCCTATAAAGTGTATACACCAGGAGGAATGGTGGATTTATCAAAAAGAGTGAGTGTGACAGATGGGTATTCTCATGATGGTGTTTTAGGTATGAGTTATGTCAGTGTCGTAAGAGGAAGTCTTCCTTTTCTTCTATTATCTTATATAATACCCGACTGGGATGTTGTTTCAGAATCAGAAATTACTTATAGTAATGAAAGTTTTGATGAAACCTTTGAAGCGGATAAAATTTTGACTCAGCAATCTATTGATGGGGCGATTATTTCAGCTTATAAAGAAGCCGGTAAGGACGTCTTAATTGAAAAAGAAGTGGTTCATGTTACCCATATTGATACCAATGCCAAGACGGAATTAAATCTTTTAGACATTATTTTGAGTGTTGATGGCGAGGCGATTAAAAATACGACCGATTTAAAAAATATCGTTTCGAAACATAAAGAAGGCGATACAATCAAAATGACCATTTTAAGAGATAATGAAGAAAAAGAAGTCTCTTCCACGATTTATAATTTAAATGGTGAACCTAAAGTTGGCGTTGTCCTCGCGGTTACTTATGAATACGAAGAACAACCTAAGGCCGTTATTGAAATGAAAGAAAGTGAATCCGGGCCATCTGGTGGACTTATGATGGCTTTGGCTATATATAATTCTTTAAGTGAAAATGATATTACAAAAGGGTCGATTGTAATGGGAACGGGAACGATTGATATTGATGGAAACGTCGGTGAAATCGGGGGTGTCCGTTATAAATTAATCGGTGCGGTTAAGAAAAAAGCGAAAGTATTTTTAGTCCCGAAAGAAAATTATGAAGAAGCCATTCAAGTGAAAAATGAAAAAAATTATGATATTCAAATTGTTGCCGTGAAAACGTTCAAAGAAGCTTTAGAAGCCTTAGATAAACTGTAAATCTAAGGCTTTTTGTATGAAATATTTAAAAATAAACCATAAACCTTATAAGGAGGCTTTATGGCAAAATACAAAGTAGAATTAACAGGAGTAAATACAAATAATTTACTTGTTTTAACCGAAGAAGAACAAAAAGAACTTTTTATTAAATTAAAGAGTGGAGATGAATCGGTAAAAGAACGACTTATTGAAGGAAATTTAAAATTAGTTTTAAGCTCTTTAAGAAGTTTTCGACGTTACAATGTGAATTTAGATGATTTATTTCAAGTAGGTGTCGTTGGGCTTATTAAGGCTATTGATAATTTTGATATATCTTATAACTTGAAGTTAAGTACGTATGCTATACCTTTAATTACTGGCGAAATTAGGCGGTTTTTAAGAGACAATCAAAGTTCGATTCGCGTTAGTAGAAGTACCAAAGAAAAGGCTTATTACATTTTGAAATTTAAAGAACGTTATTTACAAAGGTTTGGACACGAACCTTCTTATGAAATAATCAGTAAAGAACTTAACTTGTCTTTTTTTGAAATTTCGACAGCTTTAGATTCTTTAAAAGAACCAGCTAGTATCTATGAACCGGTCTACAGCGACGGTAAAGATGATATCTATCTTTTTGACCAACTCCAAGATAAACAAGTCGCGGATGAAAATAGGGACCAAAAAATCCTTCTAAAAAAAGCTTTACAAAAATTAAAAGAAAGAGAAAAGAAAATTTTACTAGATCGTTACTTAATTGGTAAAACACAAGTAGAAATTGCGGCTTCTTTAAATATTAGTCAAGCCCAGGTATCACGTATAGAAAAACAAGCTATTCGTACTTTACGAATAATGATGAAATAAAATAATTTTGTGTTAAAATAGTAATAAGGTAGGTGTATCAAAATGAAAAAAGGTTTTACACTTGTGGAGTTACTCGCGGTTATAGCCCTTCTTGCTTTAATTGCTGTGATAGCCGTTCCAAGTGCGATGAAGGTGTCTTATAATGTAAAAAAAGACATGTATTGCGAGAAAGTTGACATGATCTTACAAAATGCTAAAAGTTGGGGCGATGACCATCCGAGTCAATTAAGAAAAACGAAAGATGGTTCATGTTATATTACCAAAACCGTTGGTTTTTTTGTGAGTCAAGGCTTAATTAAAAAAGAAACGGATAATGAAGGCGGCTACGTTTTAAATCCGGTAAATAGTGAAGCTATGGATGATAAGAAAATTCATTTATATTTAAAAAACAACCGGGCTTATGCTTATTACGAAGAAGATGATGCGGAGTTAACCGATGCGTGTGATTCTTTTCGAGAATGTGCTTCTAGTGAAGACCCTTTAACCGATAATTGTGTGAAAAGACCGGCAAAAGAATGTCCATAGGTTTACAAAAACAAAAAAAATTGTTAGAATAAAAACGCTTGTAAAAAGAGGTGAAGTAAATGAAAACAGTATGCTTAATAGGAAGACCAAATACAGGGAAATCCTCTTTATTTAATTGTTTTTTAAGAGAAGACCGTTCTATTATTATGGATGAACCGGGTGTGACAAGAGACCGTATTTATGGTATTGTAAAACATAATGATAAGTCTTTTTATCTTATTGATACGGGAGGACTTGAACTAGGAAGCGAAAATTTTAAAGAAGATATTTTAGCTCAAGCCCAGTACGCTATTGATGAAGCCGATTTAGTTTTGTTTGTTGTCGATGGTAAAACGGAACTTAATCAAAGTGATTATATGATTCGGGATTTACTTAGAAAGTCTAAAAAAGATGTTTTTGTGGTAGCTAATAAATTAGATAATAAACAACGCCAAGAAGAAATATATCGTTTTTATGAACTTGGTTTTGAAAATATTTTTGGTGTATCGGCGGCTCATAAAATTGGTTTAAGAGAGCTTTTGGATGCGGTGACAAATGATTTAAAAGAAGAAGCTGTTATAGAGGATGACACATGTAAATTTTGTTTGATAGGTCGACCTAATGTCGGTAAAAGTAGTTTAGTAAATGCCATATTAAATGAAGAAAGAGCTATCGTAAGTGATGTAGCTGGAACAACAAGAGATGCAACAGACACAAGGTTTAATTATCATGGTAAAACGTATACCATGATTGATACTGCCGGTATTCGTAAAAGAGGTCGTATTTACGAGAATATTGAAAAGTACAGTCTTTTAAGAAGTTTAAAAGCTATTGAACGAAGTGATGTGTGTGTTCTTGTTTTAAATGCTGAAGAAAAAATTATCGAACATGATAAACATATTGCGGGTATGGCTTTAGAACAAGGAAAAGCCCTTGTGATTGCTGTCAATAAATGGGATACGGTAAATGATAGTAATACAGCTATCAAAGAATGGAAAGAGCTTTTGAAGTACGAATTTCAATTCGCTCCTTTTGCTAAAGTTGTTTTCTTATCTGCAAAAACGAAAAAAAGAGTAGGAACATTAATGCCTGAGATAATTGACGCTTACGAAAACTATCATAAAACGATTAAAACTTCTTTATTAAATGATGTTATTCATGAAGCAACAAGTCTTCATGAAGCTCCATCTTATAAAGGAAGACGTTTAAAAATATACTTTGTAAATCAAGAGGCAAGCGAGCCACCTAAATTCACCTTCTATGTGAATGACAAAGGTCTTGTTCACTTTAGTTATGAACGTTATTTAGAAAATAAACTAAGGGAAAATTTTGATTTAACAGGAACACCAATTATTCTTAAATTTAAAAACAGAAGTGAGGAATAATAAAATGGAACATCTTGTTCATGAAAAACTTGAAAAATTACGACAAGAACATGGCTATACTTATTTAGATATGGCAGAAAAACTTGGTGTGTGTAAATCTTATTATTGGCAAATAGAACATAATAACAGACGTTTATATTATGACATGGCCAAAGAAATCGCGGCTATATTTAAATTAAAACCGGATGATCTTTTTTTAGAGGAAAGTAAAACCTATAAATAACATAAGATACTACTAGGAGGTATTTTATGGAATTTAAAGACAGTTTCTTTAAAAAAGTTGAAAAAAAGACAAAGGTAGATAAGGATACTATTTTATCTTTAGCTGAAAAATTACAAAAAGGAAATATGAAAGATGAAGCCACTTTACGAGATGTTATTCATACACTAAGCAAAATGACCGGTAAGGATGTTTCCAAAGAAAGAGAAGATAAAATTATTAAAACCATCGTGGAAGATAAAGTTCCTAAAGGTGTCGATAAAATGTTTTAAAAAAAGTAGAGAACGGCATCTCTACTATTTTCTTCCGAGTAGTTCATCTAAACTGCACGAAAATTGTTTAGCAAATTCTAAAGCATACATGGTGGTAATAAGACATTTACCCGTTTCATATTTATGAATATTTGATTGGGTTGTCTGAAGAGAAGTGGCTACCTCTGTTTGAGTTAAGTGCTTCTTTTTTCGGATTGCTTTCAAATTTTCTGAAACGGTCGCAATATCAATCTCATCATTGATTTTAGAACGCATCTTTTTATCATTATCAGATAAACCCGTAATGTAATCCATACTGACTTTATAATTATTAGCAATTTTGTTTAATTGTCTTAATGGCATGATATCTTTACCCGTTTCCCATCCCGCATAAGTCGCTCTTTGGACATGTAAGATATCGGCAATATTTTGTTGTGTATAGCCTTCATAAGTCCTTAATTCTTTTAATCTTGTAAAATTCATTTTTCATCACCTACCACTAATTTAAGCAAAGGAAATTTAATTATTCGGTTTTTAGTGGGTATAAGTGATAAAGTGTGATATAATTTTGCAAAAGGAGCACGAAAAATGGCTAAAGTTTATCAAAAACTTAAAAATGAAAGAATGCGACATGGTATGTCATGTGTGGACATGGCAAAAAAACTAGGAATTAGCCCCGCTTATTATTCACAAATAGAAAACAAACATCGTCGTCTTTATTATTTTATGGCTGTCAAAATCGCTGATATTTTTAAGATGACCCCAGATGAATTATTTTATGATGATTAATAGGCCCTTATAATAAGGCTATTTTTTTATTTAGCATACTTTATATTAGGTGAGGGGTTTGAAAAGAATATATATAAGTGAGTATCATAAGAGTATGGGAACTTTAATTGATGTATCAGGGGCAGTGGATTATGCGATGGGACACTATCCTGACGCTATAAATATTCCATATCAAAAATTGATGCTATATCACGACCACTATTTAAACAAAAAAGAAGCTTACTATATTACTTGTCAAAAAGGTATTCATAGTAGAAAAGCTGTCAATATGTTAGAATTTCTAGGTTATAATGTGACTCAGGTGCTATCATAAAAAAAATCGTCTTTTAAAAAAAGACGGTTTTTTAAAATAGTAAAATAAAGGGCATTCTGATATAATAAGAGTACATAAAAGGGATGATTTAATATGGAATTTATTATTATCGGATTATTAATTTTGTTAATTTTATTGATGCTTTTTTTAATCTACAAACTTGGTCAAAATAAACATAATGATACTTTAATCACCGAACGTCTTGGCAAATTAGAAACCAATATGATTAAAGAACTAGGGGATTTTAAATATGATTTTTCAAGAAGCTTAAAAGAAGATTTCAGTCTTTTAAACGACCGTGTTGAAAGACGCCTTTTTGATATTAATGAAAAAGTTAATGAACGCATTGATGAAAACTTTGAAAAAACAAATAAAACTTTTTCAAGCGTTTTGGAACGTCTTTCTAAAATTGATGAAGCCCAAAAAAAGATTGATTCTTTATCCAGTGATATTGTTTCCTTACAAAGTGTTTTAACGGATAAAAAAACGCGTGGTATTTTTGGGGAAGTTAACTTAAATTATATTTTGGCTAATATTTTTGGGGAAAACAATTCTCATATTTATGAGCTTCAAAAACACATGTCCAATGGTTTTATCGCAGATGCGGTTATTTATGCACCAAAACCCTTAGGCATGATGTGTATCGATTCTAAATTTCCCTTAGAAAACTATGAAAGGATGATAGATAAAAACGTATCGAAGGAAGAACGCGATGTAGCAACTAAATTATTTAAAAGCGATGTTAGAAAACATATTGAAGCGATTGCTAGTAAGTATATCATTGCTGGAGAAACCGCCAGTCAGGCCATTTTGTTTTTACCCGCAGAAGCTATTTTTGCCGAGTTAAATGCCTATCATCCTGATTTACTAAAAGAAGCTTACAAAAAAAGAGTGTGGATAACATCTCCAACTACTCTTATGAGTACTTTAACTACTATCGCGATGATTATTAAAAATATAGAACGAGATAAATACGCTAAAATTATTCAAATCGAACTCAACAAATTGGCTGTTGAATTTTCAAGATATAAGGAAAGATGGGATAAATTATCAAGAAGCATTGATACAGTAAGTAAAGATGTGAAAGATATCCATAGCACGACTGAAAAAATAACCAAGCGCTTTGATTCTATCAATAAGGTAGATTTAAAATCTCTTGAAAATAACGAAAAGAATCTTTGATAGGTTCTTTTTTTGACATGTTTTGTCGAATCGGTTGCAAATAAATTTTTTATATGTAGAATAAGGGCAGTTTTTTCGAAAAGACATCAAATGAAAGGATTAAATATATGACAACAAATATGACAGCAAAAGAAAAAATTAAGTTTCCTTTGCTTAAAGATAAGGTAGCTAAAAAATTATTTACCGAGAAGAAAATAGGCTTAGAATATCTTCGCAAAATCATAAGTCTAGCCATAGGTATTCCTGTAGATATGATTGATAAAGATATCAAACTCATTCATCCAAGTATTGGAATAAACAAAAATATCGTTAATTCCGAGGCGGATGTGGTCTTAGAAAATGATGAATTCTATGTTAATCTAGAAATTAATTATTATAATAATGAAACCAGTGATATTAAAAATGGTTTGTATTTATGTCACTTACTTTTAAGACAAGTAAAAACGGCTAAAGAGTATGAAAATCTAAAAAAAGTTTATCAGATTAACTTAAACAGTTATGATGCTTTAGGCCAAGGAGACTTTATTTATCACAGTAAACTATATGAAAAGAAATATCATATAGAAAGAAGTGATTTTATAGAAATCATCGATATCAATCTAGAAAACTTACGGCAAATCGATTATAATACTCTTATAAAGAGCGATGATATGACATTAGAAAAAGCATTATACCTTTTCGTATGTGATGACATTGAAAAGTTAAATGCTATTTATGAGGGTGATAAATTGATGAAGAAGTTAATAAAAGAAAATGAAGATTTATTAAAAGACTTTGATGAAATGCTTTATTATGACCGAGACAAAATGTTTTTAAATGCCTGTTATGATAAAGGTTACAGCAAAGGTAAAAATGAAGGCTATAATAATGCTCAAATGGCTATTGCTAGAGAACTCCTAAAAATTGAAGTCCCTATTGAAAAAATAGTGATGGCAACTGGCTTAAGTGAAAAAGAAATCTTGGATTTACAAGATTAAAAAAATGACTCAGGAATTCCTGAGTCATTTTTAACGGAAGTAAAAGAGAACAAAGATGCCTAAGCATAAGCAGTAAATAGAGAATTTCCACAAACTTCCTTTTTGAACCATATTAGATAAAATACGGTAAGAGAAGAAAGTAACAACTCCAGCACAAAGCATTCCCACAAAGTAGTAATCCCAAAAAGAAGCTATTGCACTATCGCCAATCATATCTAAAACGCCTAAACCCATAGAGGCAACGGATACCGGAAAGTATAACATAAAAGTATATTTTAAAGAACTTTTGCGAGATAGTCCACAAAGAAGGCAACCTACTAAAACGGTTCCGCTTCTACTAATACCAGGAAGTAAGGCCACCATTTGCATAAGTCCTATAATAATGGCATCTTTATATGTGATATCATAATCTTCTTTTTTTCCTTTGCTATTTTTAACCAAGAATAGCATAAGAGAAGTTATTAGAAAAGCAATACCTAAAAAAATCATATTTCCAGATAAAGTATCAATTTTGTCCTTAAATAAAACACCGGCTATACCAACAGGCACACTTCCTAGAATAATTAAAAGACAATATTTAAAATCTTTTTGATACTCTTTTCTTTTTTTCTTATTAAAAATATAACCAAAGAAAGCACTAACAAGTCTTACAATATCTTTCCAAAAAATAAGTAAAATAGCAATAAAGGAACCAAAATTAACGACAATTTCAAAGTTGACATCTGTTAACATATTGGTATTGAATAAATTTTTAAACAAAACAAGATGTCCACTTGACGAGATAGGTAAAGGTTCCGTTAAACCTTGTAAAATTCCCAGTAAAATATATTTAATCCACTCCATAAAATCACCTTACAACATTATATACTAATTTTTTTAATAAAGAAATAAAATATTAAAAAAGGTGACGATTCCATGCGTATTTTTTATTTCATTTGTGGTCTTTTATTTTGTTCTTTCTTTTTCTTTTTGACACTTCTTTACATAAATCTCTTCTTTTTTGGGTATACTTTATTAGAATTTGTTTATTTTATTATTAAAAGAGGTATTTTGATCTATCTAATTATCGGCATTATCTTAATTATTTGGTCTAAGAAAGAGAGGAAAAAATAAATGCTATATTATTACGATTTACTTGTTAATTTAGATGATGAATTATGGGATTATTATGAATGGGAAAAAACAGATTCACTCACATTATTTAAAAAAGTTCCTTTTATAAGAATAAATGAACTAGCGATTAAAGATTTTTTAGAATATCAAATTTCTCTGGATAAAGAGTGGATAAAACCTTACCTAAACAAAGCTATTTTAAAAGACAATAAACGTCTTTCGGGAATTTTATTTTCGGGCTTAAAAGAAGCTATTTTTTTAGAGTTTAACGAAGAAGGAAAAGTCTTAGCAAAAAGTAAAGTTTTAATGGAAGATTGGAACAATATTTATGAAGTTGTTGGAGAAAAAGAATGTCGTGATGTTTTATATGAAAAAAAGGAAAAACTGCCTCTTCGAAAAGAGTTTCGGCAAGCCCTAAAAGAAAAACATTTTTTAGAAGTTGAAATAAATTCTTTAGAGGACAATCAAAATAAGAGTAAATGTGCTTATATTTATTATGAATTTTTTAAAGAAGCGACCGATGATTTTCCTTATATGATAAAAAGATTAAGAGAAGAAATCGCCAAACCTTATACGTTAAAAATGCATGAAGTCTTTTTACTCATTAAAATGACTTATAAGGAGTGTTTATGAAAATTTTCATTTTCTTGTGTCTTTTTCTTTTTTCAGGATGTGTTTCTAATAATGCCAAGACACCTGTGATAGACTACTTAAATGCTTATCAAAATCATAGTGAAAAAGTCACATCTTCTTTAAACGAATTGATTCAAAATGAAAATTTAAATACCAAACAACAAGAAATTTATGCTCTTATTATGAAAAAACAATATGTTGATTTAACGTATCATATTGATAATGTGACATATGATGGGGATAAGGCCCTCGTGAGTGCGACTATTGAGGTTTATGATTATAATAACGCGATTAAAAAAGCCAACGAAGCTTATGAAACCAATAAAGAACAATCTTATAAAGATTTACAACTCGATTATATGAAAAAAGAAAATAAGCGTATTAAATATACCTTAACTTTTCAGGTTTATTTAGATAATGATACTTGGAAACTTGAAAATCCTAATTATATTACTTTACAAAAAATACATGGCATTTTTGCTGGTTAAAAGATTGGACTAAAAGAGTCCTTTTTTTCATACAATGAAACAAGGTGATACCTTATGAAAGGGATATATTTTGTTATCGCACTTTTTTTCCTTTTCCTACCTATCAAAGCATCTTCTTTA
Source organism: uncultured Bacilli bacterium (assembly GCA_934101275.1). Lineage (GTDB taxonomy): Bacteria > Bacillota_I > Bacilli_A > RF39 > UBA660 > Ventrenecus. Next base: position 4,443 of record CAKOQM010000009.1, on the reverse strand, counting down.
GCAGAAAGCTATGTTGTCATGGACTTTGATTCCGAAAGAGTTCTTTTTTCTAAAGATTCCCAGAAAGAAAAATTAATTGCGAGTACCACCAAGATTATGACATGTTTAATTGCTCTTGAAAAGGGAAATTTAGAAAGTGAAAGAACCGTTGGCGAAGAGGTTTTAAAGGCTTTTGGAAGTGCCATTTACTTACAAATAGGAGAAAAAATGCGCTTGAAAGATTTACTTTATGGTCTTATGCTTCGAAGTGGCAATGATGCGGCCATTGAGATAGCTTATCATATTGCCGGTAATACCGATAATTTTGTTGCTTTAATGAATGAAAAAGCCGTGGAACTTGGGATGAACCATACTCATTTTATAAATCCTCACGGTCTTGAAAATGAAAAAAAAGAAGGAAATACATCGACTGCCTATGATATGGCCCTTCTTATGCGTTATGCTCTTTTAAATGACAACTTTAAAGAAATTATTCATACAAAAAGTTATAAAGCAAGCACCTTAAACAAAAGTTATGTTTGGCAAAATAAAAATAAACTTCTTTTTTCTTATGAATATCAGTTGGGTGGCAAAACTGGTTTTACGAAAAAAGCCAAAAGAACCCTTGTTACAGCTTCTTCTAAAGACGAGAAAACCTGTATTGTCGTTACCCTAAATGACGGTAATGATTTTTTAGACCATAAAAACTTTTGCGAAGAGGTCTTTAAAAATTACGACCGGGTTCTTTTACTTGATAAAGATAATTTTGTGATTGATGAAGAAAATCCCGCAAAGTACTATATTAAAGAAAATCTATATGCTCTTTTAAAAGAAGAAGAAAAAAAGAATCTGCAAATAAAAATTAATTTAGATAACACAAGTCAAGAGGAAAGAGTAGGCGAAGCTTTTGTTTATCTTGGGGATACGCTTCTTTCCAAAACTGATATTTACCAAGAAATAAATAAATCGGTTAAAGAAAATTTCTTTGTCAAATTTTGGAGGTGGCTTACACATTGGTAACCTATATTTTTGTCTTTTTTATCGCGGTTGGAGCCATCTTTTCCCTTCTTACAGGCAATGTTGAAAGTTTAAATAGTCAGATTTTAAAAGGCGGCTTAGATGGTATTAATCTTCTTTTAGATATGATGCCTTTACTTGTTTTATGGACAGGAATTATGCAAATTGCCGAAGATGCCAGGATTTTAGAAAAATTTTCTGACCTTGTTTGTCCTTTTTTATCTAAACTTTTTCCCTCTTTACCGAAAAATCATAAAGCTTTATCTTATATTGCCAGTAATATCGCGGCCAATGCCTTAGGTCTTGGTAGTGCCGCGACACCTTTTGGCTTAAAAGCTATGGAATGTATGCAAGAAGATAATCCTCAAAAAGACACCGCTACCGAGGCTATGATAACATTCCTTGTTTTAAATACGGGTGGTGTTACTTTGGTACCAACGACGGTTATTGCCTTACGAGCCATGTATCAAAGTGCTAATCCTTCTGAGATTATTTTGACAAGTATTTTAGCAACACTTTGTTCTAATATTTCGGGACTTATTTACGATTATATAAAAAGGAGAAAAAATGCAAATATCTAATTATATTGTTCCTCTTTTTGTTTTAGGTATTATTTTATATGCCTTTAAAAAAAGAGTGAATGTCTATGATTCTTTTTTAAAAGGGGCGAAAGAAGGCCTTATTACCACCTTCAATATTGCCCCAGCGGTTATCGCGATGGTTTTTGCAACAAATTTGTTTTTAAATTCTCATTTTCTTGAGTTTATTTTTTCTTATTTTACACCTTTTTTAAACCGAATAGGTCTTCCTATTCAAGTGTTACCAATGGCCCTTGTAAGACCCATTTCCGGGACAGCTTCCCTAGCCATTATGACCAATATTTTTGAATTATATGGTCCCGATTCTTTCGTAGGAAGATTAGCCTCTAATTTACAAGGGTGTACCGATACGACAATTTATGTCTTAGCCCTTTACTTTGGTTCTGTAAAAGTGACCAAAACGAAACATGCCTTAAGCGCGGGTTTATTTGCCGATGCTGTCGGTGTTATCATGGCTTTTTTGATTACTTCTTTCTTTTTTTCTTAAAAAAACACATTTTTTAAACCCTTTATTCATCGGGCTTTATAGCCAAAACAAGTACAAACGTACGTCTTCAAAAGTCAAAAAATTTGACAAATAGGAATAAGCTATTGTATAATGAGTTCACTTTCTGGAAAGAAGAAGGATGGTTTAGAAATGAAAAAATTACCCTCGGTGAAAGCCGTTTTACTTGCAATCACCGTTATATGTAGTATTGAAATTTTTACAAATCTAATAGAAGGAATTACAATTATTTCATTAGACAGTGCATATACAACAGCGTCTAATGCCGTGATTGAATCGGTTATGTTAAAAAATCAAACGAAAAAGCTACAAGAAAAAGAATTAAAGTTTGATGAAAAAGAACTAAAACAAGAAATAGAAATTATAAGTTTAAAAGCATCAACACCTGTCATTGTCTATGAAGGCATGACGATGGAAGAACTTGCTTTAAAGTTAAATAACAGTCTAAGTAGTACGTTAAGTGGATACGGAATGAGTTTTGCTAAATATTCTATTCAGTATGGCGTAGACCCTTATTTAGCTTTAGCCATTACTTTACTAGAAACAGGTTGTAAATGGGGCTGTAGCTCTATGGTTACAAAGTGTAATAATGTAGGTGGTATGAAGGGTGCGGGAAGTTGTCTTGGTACATCTTACGCTACTTTTGATTCTTTAGATGCTGGTATTGAAGCTATGATAAAAAATTTATCTAATAACTATATTCAAAAGGGTCTTGTTACACCTGAACAAATAAATACCAAATATGCGACAAGTAGTACATGGGCTTATAAAGTTAATAATTATATAAATGCCATTAGGAATGCTTAAGAAAGTTAGATAGTTATATCTAATTTTTTTATGCTTAAAATTGATATCATTTTGATATCAATTATGATACAATTAAACGGTAATAGAGAAGAGTTTGTTTAAAATAATCAAACTGTTATATACTAAAATAAGGAAGTAATTTTTCATGTCAAAGAAGAAAAAAATTGTATTAATAACAAGTGTCATCTTATTCATCTTAAGTGTTATCGGTCTATCTTATGCCTATTGGAATTATAATGTGAAACAAAATGATTTTAATGTGGCAAAGACCAACTGTTTTTCACTTACTTATACCGATAACACAGATGCCATAACTTTAGATAACATGGTTCCGACAGAAGATGAAGAAGGCCTAAAAGAAAAAGGATACTCTTTTACGATAAAAAACACCTGTAATACAATAGCTACTTATGAGGTGAATTTAGAAGATTTATTAGCGAGTCAAAATGTAAAACAGTTTCCTAATCGATATATAAAAGTCTCTTTAAATGATGGTACACCTAAAGTGTTAAATACTTATGAAGAGGCAAAAACAACACTTGATACAGCCACGAGTTCTTTTAAACTAACGAGTGGTTCATTAAGACCTAATGAAGAAGCTACTTATGAATTAAAACTATGGATGGACAAAGATACTCCAGCGATCGATGAAGTAATGAATGCCACTTTTGAAAGTAAAATAACAGTTAATACCTCTTACATTGAAGAAGAAAACTTAGCTAATGAAATCACTATTCTTGCTACTAGTCAAAATGAGGCCTATTCTAAAGAAAAAGAAATTTTCACACTTGATATGACAAGTGCTACTAAAAATATCATTGAATATAGTTATGATAATAAGAAATGGACAAGTGTAACCCCATCTAAAACTTTAACTTTAGAAAAAGAATACATTAAAGAAGGAAATTATCCTATTTATGTTAAAGATGAAGTAGGTAACATTAAAGAATATCAAATAACAACAGATAAACTAGATCAAACAGCTCCGGAGAGAGTCATTGAAGAGATTAATAATCAAGAAAGTTATTTGTTAAAGATTACAATGACAGATGAAAAAAGTGGAGTATCATCTTATCAAATAACAGAAAGTAAAGAAACACCTACTAGTTGGTTAGATTATACAGGAATAATAGAAAAAGAAATAAGTGAAAATGGCGTTTACTATATTTGGAGTAAAGATAAAGTGGGTAACATAAGTTATGAAGCGTATTCTATCACTTTAATTGATAAAGAAGCACCAAAGATTACCGTTACCAATACTTTAACAGATTGGGGAGTCAAAGACATTTTAAACATTCACTTAACGGATGATGTGATAGGTCTTTCAGGTTATCAAGTAACGACAAGTGAAGAAGAACCAACAAGCTTTATAACAATTGAAAATACTTTAGATACAACCGTTACTTATGAAGTAAGTGAAAATGGCACCTATTATGTCTATGTGAAAGATGCCTATAATCATATCTCACATGAAAAAATTGTGATTGATAAGATAGATGATATTTCTCCAAAGATTACATCAATAACGAATAGTTC
>CAKOQM010000008.1 GCA_934101275.1 uncultured Bacilli bacterium | reverse complement strand
TTTACTTCAATCTTATCTTTTAATCTTTTTCCAATTGTTTCTTCAAAATCCTTTAAATTTTCTTTTTTTATAACGAAAACTACGGTATCAAAGCCCGCTCTTTTCGCATCAAAAACAGAATAATCAATGATAAAGTTTCCATCTTCATCAACTGGTGTTATTTGTTTAAGACCTCCAAATCGGCTCCCCATACCAGCAGCCATCACTAGTAATGTTTTTTTCATTTTCTTATTCCCCCTACTTTTGCTTCAACGCCTTTTCTTGATAATCTCACTTGTTCATTTAATGAAAAAACACATTTATTTAAGTCCATATCACTGGCATCAAAAACGCTTCTTCCACAAAATAAAGTCGTTCTATAATAGCTATCAATATAAGATATTAAAAGATAGGCTTTGTTCACGCATCTTAAAACTTGTTCTAATTCTTTATAAGAAGACAATAAACTTGGATTTAATTTTTGTAAAGGTTGTTCTTGTGTACTTTGCCACACCAAATAAGGTCGATTTTCCTTAAAAATAATACTGGCATCTTTACCTTTTTTATAAACTTCTGCACCTAATAAATCTAAATTTGTCATAATTAACTTACCTTCCTTAAACTTTTATGATTTTTCATCAATTTTTTAATACCATATTGTTTTCCAAAAGCAATACTTATTAAAGTTTTATCGACTCCAACAACAACACCACGGCCAAACATTTCGTGAATCACAATGTCGCCTACTTGATAATCGGTGTTATCACTATTATTATACATATTTGCCTTTGAAACAAACGTTCTTTCATTACTTAAATTTTCAATCAAATCATCTGATATTTCATCTAGAAAACGACTTGGCATCGTTTGATTTGTACGTCCATAAAGCATTCTTTGCCGGGCATTCGTTAAATAAAGTCTTTCTTTAGCCCTAGTAATTCCAACATAACAAAGTCGTCTTTCTTCTTCTAAACCATCTTTTTCAGCAAGACTGTTTTGATGTGGAAATAATTCTTCTTCCATACCTGTTAAAAAAACAATAGGAAACTCTAATCCTTTGGCGCTATGAAGAGTCATCAGAGTGACAACATCCTTATCTTCCTTATGCTCTTCTATATCAGCAACAAGGCTTATTTCTTCTAAGAAATCACCTAAATCCACACTACCCGTTTCTTTTTCATAATTTGCCGTGATACTTTTAAATTCATTTAAGTTATCAAGCCTTAAATCTGCTTCTAAAGATTTTTCATTTTCGAGTTCTTGTTTTAGACCACTTTTGGTTAAGACATCCTCCACAAGTTCTGTAAGACTAAGACTTTCTGCATCTTTTTGTAAGGTCTTAATAAGCCCTTTAAAGATGAGCTCTTTACCACTTTCTATCGCGTCAAACATACTTGTCTTTTTTTCTTCAGCAAGAGTTTCTAGACGTGCAATACTAGCATCACCAATGCCTCTTTTAGGTGTATTAATTACCCGTCTTAAACTGATATCATCTTCCGGATTTAAAAGAAGCTTTAAATAACTAATTAAATCTTTAATTTCTTTTCGGGAATAGAAGTAAAAACTGCCAACAACTTTATAAGGTATATTACTTTTCAAAAACTGTTCTTCTAATGAACGAGACTGAGCATTTGTCCGATAGAAAACAGCAATATCTTTTTTAGAATACCCTTCTTCTAATAATTTTTTTATTTCTTTAATAATAAAATGGCCTTCTTCTTTTTCATCCACAGCACGCATATATTTTATTTTGGCCCCATCACCATGATGACTTTTCAAATTTTTTTCTTTGCGATTTTGGTTATTTTTAATAACATCATTAGCCGCATCCAAAATCATTTTGGTACTACGATAGTTATCTTCTAGAGAAATCACTTTTGTATCCGGATAGTCTTTTTCAAAATTTAATATATTTTTATAGTTAGCGCCCCGGAATTGATAAATAGATTGATCTGGGTCCCCGACAACAAATAAATTACGCCTTTTTTTAGCTAAAAGTTTAACCATTTTATATTGCACTTCGTTTGTATCTTGATACTCATCAATTAAAATGTAACGATAACGATTTTGATAGATTTCCAAAATATCGGGATGACGTTCAAAAAGCAAAACAGGAAGTCTTAATAAGTCATCAAAATCCACAGAATTATTTTTTTGTAAAATATTATTATACTCCAAATAAACTTCATAAGCAATTTTTTCTAAATCATCGGTAAAATACTTTTCAATTTCATAAGTTGTAAGCATTTCATTTTTAATAAAACTTATTTTACTCCGTATAAAATAAGGTGAAACTACCTTAGGTTCATAACCTTTTTCTTTTAAGATCCTTTTAATAAGACTTATGACATCATCACTATCTAAAATAGTAAAGTTTCGTTTCATATCTAAAGCTTCAACATTTTCTCTTATAATACGCATACCAAAACTATGAAAAGTACCGACAAAAGCATCATTAAAAGAAGTAAGACTAGCAATTCTTTCTTTCATTTCTTTCGCAGCTTTATTGGTAAAAGTAATGGCTAAAATTTGATAAGAGGGAACACCACTTTCTATTAAGTTGGCAATGCGGGTTGTTAAAACTTTAGTTTTACCAGAACCAGCCCCAGCAATAACAAGACAAGGTCCTTCTTTATGTAAAACGGCTTCTTGTTGTTTTTCATTCAAATTTGTTAAATCTATCATAACTATAACCTCCATTGTATTATAACAGTATTCCTATTAAAAAACCACTCTCAAAAATAAAAAACGTCTAAAAACGTTTTCTACTTTATAAGCAAACTTTTTGTTTCTTTCATTTCTTTTGGAAGTGCAATTTGCATGTAATCTAATACCGTTGGAGCTACATTAGGTAAAGCCCCTTTTTCTTCAAGTTTTACTTTCTCATCGGTGATAATAAATGGTACTAAACTTGTTGTATGTGTCGTTACAGGATTACCTTGTTCATCAAGCATTTTATCAGCATTACCGTGATCAGCTAAAACTACTAGAGTATAGAAGTTTTCTTCGGCTTTTTCAGCAAGTAATTTTAAACATAAATCTACCGTCACACAAGCCTTTATTGTAGCTTCTAAGTTACCCGTATGGCCAACCATATCAGGGTTGGCATAATTAACAAGTATAAAGTCATAGTCTTTATCCATGCAACCAACCACCTTTTTGGTGACATCAATCGCACTCATCTCTGGTTTTAAGTCATACGTTGCAACTTTAGGAGAAGGAATTAAAAACTTTTGACATCCTTCTAAAGAGGCATTACTTTCCCCATCAAAGAAATAGGTAACATGGGCATATTTTTCTGTTTCTGCTACTCTGGCTTGCGTAAGACCAAGCTTAGATAAATAAACCCCTAAAGGCATATTAATTTTAGCTCTTTCTAAAATATTTTTTGCTTTTATTTTAGAGTCAATAGGTAAAAAAGAATAACTATTAAATTTGGCCTCACTGACCTCAAAATCGGTAAAATTATTCATCGCTAAAGCACTCATAATTTGTTTAGCTCTATCAATACGATAATTCGTCCATAAAATGATATCATCTTCCAAAATATTTTGATAATCCTTAGTTTTTAAAGGAGGAATAAATTCATCGGTGATATCTTTGGCATAACAAGTTTGAATCGCTTTAGGAATATTCTCGGCTAAAATACCTTCGCCACTAACAATTAAATCATAATATTTTTTCGTTCTTTCAAAATTTTTATCCCGATCCATCGCATAATAACGGCCACAGATTGAGGCTATTTTACCAACACCAGTTTCTTTCATTTTTTCTTCTAACATAGAAATATAATTATATAAAGAATGAATATCAGTATCGCGACCATCACTAATAACGTGAACATAAACATTTTGAATATTCTCTTTAGCAAAAATAGTAAGTAACTTTAAAGTGTGTTCAATATTACCATGAACGCCTCCATCACTCGTAAGACCAATTAAATGAACATTTTTACCTGTTTCCCGAGCTTTTTCTAAAAGTTCTTCAAAAACTTCATTTTGATGATAATCACCATCTAAAAAGTTATTAATTAGTTCATTAGATTGGAGTATTTTATAACCTGCTCCGATGGTCATATGACCCACTTCACTATTACCAAATTGACCTTTTGGTAAGCCAACAGCTTCTTCACTTGCCTCTAACAAACTATGTGGATATTTTTTCCATAAATTCAAAAAATTCGTTGGAGGTGCCATCATTACTGCATTACCAAGTTTATTATCACTGTATCCAAATCCATCTAACACAACCATACATATTTTTTTCATTGTTTCATTTCCTCTCATAACGTAAAAATATTTTAACATATTGTAAAAAAAAAGAAAAGAGTCTCTCTATTCTTTCCTTTTTCAGTATTAAGGTTAATTTTAAATTCTCATCAATTTAACAATTAACTTTTACAAGCACATTTAATACTGGTGTGCTTATTATTTAATATAGTTTTTTTTGCTTCTCTTTATTTTGCCAAATTTTAACATCATCATGATTAATGGCAATACCAATCGTGATAATATAGGAAATAATATAAAACCAAATCATTAACACAACAAAGTGTGATAATCCACCATATAAAACATCATAATGGGCCATGTTATTGACATAAGAAGAATAGATGCTTGTACTTATAACAAGTCCTAAAGTAGTAAAAATACTTCCTTTTGTTGTACAGTTACTTGGAATTAAATCATCGGGAGCCATAGTATAAATGACTTTAATTAGGAAAAAGATAAGTAACCAAGAAATGGGTGTTTTAGATAAATGAATAATAAAGGTAAGACCTTTGGTAATCGTATCATTTAAATTAACAAACCGAATAAGTTCAATAAGTTTATCTCCAAAAACAGGGATTAATAGTAGAAAAACAACAAGGATAATAAGAATAAGTGTCATCATTAAGCCCTTTATTTTTCTGTGAAGAAAAGTAGTATTTTCAATACCATAAAGTTGATTAGAAGTCACAATAATCGAACTGGCACCCCCAGAAGCAGCATATAAGGCCACAAAAAGAGGAACAAGTAAACTAGGATTTAAATTAATATCGTTAATAATAGGAATAATTAATTTCGCTACTTCACTTCCAAAAGATCGCGTCAAAAAATTCGTTAAAAAATCTATAGATACATTAAAGATAGACGCAAAATAAATTATCAAAGTAATGGTTGGGACAACCGCTAAAAGAAGAAAAAAAGCTAATTGACCTGGCAAAATAAGCATATCATTACGAGATAATATCCCTAATATTCTTTTTCCAAAATCATTTAACTTTTCTTTCATTTCAAATCTTTTCCTTTTTGTTTTTTGATATCTTCAATACATTCGTTTATCGCGTCTTCAATGGATTTCAAATCATTTTCGATCATACTATATGTGATACAAACACCATAGTTATATGGTAAGCTACCAAATTCTTTCGATAGTTTATGAATATAGCTTGTTACTTGTTTTTGATTATAACCAACTAAATAAATCATAAATTCATTACCATTCGTTCTTATAATATCCGTATTATCAAGTTGCGTCTTTATTAAACAGTTGGCCGCACTTTTAATTTGATTATCACCTTGTTCATAACCAAGAGTATCATTTATTTCTTGAATTCTATTTAAATCAATCATAATAACACACTGAGGATACAAAGTGTTTTTATTCCAGTTAGTCATATTTTCATTTAAATAATTTCTATTTTTTAACGAAGTTAGCTGATCGACAAATTTCAATTTATCTTCTTTTTTTATTTTCTTTTGCATCCTTACTTTTCTACTTGAACGATAAATAATAAGTAAAATAACAAAAATAACAATAACACTATATAAAATATATTTAGCCAAGCTACTTACAAATGCACCTTTTGATTCTGTAACACTGGCAGAATATAAACCATTTTCTAAGAATAAATTATTATCTAAATAACTCATATACTTTGTCATTAAAAGATTAAAATCTTCACTTTGAGTTGACTTTAAAGAGTAATTAACATTTAAAGAACCGTGATAACGACTCGTATAATTTTTTAATGTACTTTTTTCTAAATATTTTCCTAACATAGAATCTATAATAACTATATTATTTTCGTCTTTTAAAACTTTATCCAATTTATCCTTTTCATAAGTTTGTAAATTTAAGCCTTGAATTTTACTTAAATTTTGCTGCAATAAAGAATTGTTTTCTATATACAAAGTCATATTCTTCAAAGAATTAAATGAGTGAATAATCGTATCATTTTTTGAAGAAGCATAGACATCATAAGCCAGAGGTAAATTTGTTTCAACAATAGAGCCATTTGTTAAAGTGGTATTATAATTGAAATATAAATCAATGTGGCTAATTTCCTTATTCATTTTTTTCAAAGAAGAATATTTAACATATTCGATATCAGCACCTGAGAATTTAGCAAAATCATTCAAATAATTCGCTAGAATACCTCCGAAACGACCATTTCCATAAATTTCATAAGGTGCATTATTAATAAAACCATATCGAATCGTTTGTTTATTCATTTCATCAATAGAAGCATCTGTAATGTTTAAAGCCTCTTGAAAAACATTTTTTTCACCTATAAATATTTCATTTTCTAAATCTTCTTTAGACCATTTATAAAAATATTTACTCATAATTTGAAATAAAGTTGAATTTGTATCATCCGTCGCATAAAAATATCTTTTTAAGTCGCTTAAATGATAGTTAACATTAAAATTATTTTTTAAAACTTCGTCAATGTATTCCATTCTTGGAAGAATAATATAAGAAACTGTATTATTATTTAAGGCATTACGTAAATCACTAAAAGAGCTATAAGAAGTTAGACTAATATTTTGGTTATTAAAATAATTTTTTACGGTTTCTTCTGTAAAGTTTAATAGTCCCACTTTTTGGTCATTTAGAGAATCTAAAGTTAAAAATTCACTTTTTTTAGAAACAATAACATAATGATCTTCATAAAAGGACAATGCCTGTTCATCTTTCACATCAGTAACTTTAAGTGTAACATTCGTTGTTTGATCATTTTTATTAACCATTACATTATTAATTTTCAAATTATATTCATCTTTAAAATCTTGTAAAAAGTTATAAAAAACACCTTTACCTAACTTACCAAAAATATTTGTGTCATTAATGACATTAACATTTAAAATAGTACCACTATTATTTGTTATCCATAATTTTTCATTTGAAGTAAGTTTATATTTATCATTTCGAAAAATAAGTACTCCTAAAAAAATTAAAAGAATTAAAAGAATAGATACAATAATAAATTTAAATTTACTCTTCTTCATGATTTTCCTCTTTACTTTGAATTTCTTTCGTTGTTACAAGGCCCCATATAATTTGCTTTTGCTCTTCACCTATATTTTTAGTACCCATAACAATAAAACCTGTTGCATCATCGGTGGCATCACTCGTTAAAGTATAATGAATGTCATAATTTTTTAAATACTTATCATTAATAACTTCTAAACTTTGGGAAGCTATTTCTTTAGCGCGATCCGCGGTTACATTTTTAAAAGTAACTCGAATATAAATAATTTTGCCTTGCGTATGAATATTAACTTCACTAACATTTTCTTGTTCTTTTAACTTATTTATTATAGTTGTTTTATCACTTTCTTCTAAAGGTATTTTTTCAATACTCTCTAAACGATCGCCGTAATTTGATGTGCCATTACCTACAAAATAACGAACAATAACGACAGACATCAAAATCAAACACACAATAACAATAAGTGTAAGAACAAACATAACACGATTATTATCCCATAAATTTTTAATTTTTTTCATAACTTTTTTTCACCAACTTTTGTATTATTATTATATCGAAAAACATACCCTTGTCAAGTTTGGCCAAGAATACAGTTAAAAGTATTATATACCTTAACTTCCTTTCAATATTTATGATGCTACTCTTTTATGAACTATTCACTACTAAAATTTTACAATAATTTTATTTTTTTAACAACATAAAAAAAGAGAGAAAATTTAATCTCTCTACTTCATGCTTCTAACGATTATTTCTAAAACGCATTTTAGGATCTAGAATAGCTTTTCTAAGACGAATATCATCTGGTGTTACCTCAACATATTCATCACTTTCAATGAATTCAAGGGCTTCTTCTAATGAGAAAATACGAGGAGGTACAAGAGCGATCGCGTCATCACTTGCTTTACTTCTGGTATTTGACATTTCTTTATTTTTACATGGGTTAACATCTAGATCATTATCACGGTTATGAATACCAATAATCATACCTACATAAACATCTTTAGCAGGCCCTACAATTAAAGTTCCACGATCTTGTAAATTATAAAGGGAATAACCAAGTGTTTTACCATTTTCCATAGATACTAATACACCATTTTTACGACGAATCACATCACCAACATAAGGTTTATAATCTTCAAAACTACGAACCATAATACCTTCACCTTTTGTGTTCGTAATAAAAGCACTTCGGTAACCAATTAAACCTCTTGTAGGAGCTGAAAATTCTAAGTGTGAATAACCTTCATCCGTTGTACTTACAACTTCTAGAGTAGCTTTTCTTTCTTGTAAATCATTAATAATCGTTCCTTGATATTCGCCAGGACAATTAATAATAACTTTTTCAAATGGTTCGTATTTTTTGCCATCACGTTCTTCTAATAATACTTCAGGCTTAGAAACACAAAGTTCATAACCTTCACGACGCATATTTTCAAGTAAAATAGATAAGTGAAGTTCCCCACGACCACTTACTTTAAAACCATCGGAATTAGGAAGCTCTTCTACAAGTAAACCAACATTGGTTTCAAGTTCTCTTTCAAGTCTTTCTCTTAAATGACGTGATGTTAAAAATTTACCACTTTTACCGACAAATGGACCGTTATTAACAAGGAAGTTCATAGATAGTGTTGGTCTTTCAATATGAATTGGAGGTAATGGTTCAATATGATCTTTTAAACAAATCGTATCTCCAATACTGATATCTGGACATCCAGCAATCGTTACGATATCGCCATAATAAGCTTTATCTTTTTCAACTCTTTTAATACCTTCAGTTACATAAAGTTTTGAAACTCTAAAAGATTCTACTTTACCATCATTACGAGCTAAAGAAACCATCTCACCATTTTTAATAGAACCTTTAGTAATTCTTCCAATACCTAAACGTCCTAAAAAGTTATCATAGTCTAGGTTACTTATTTGAAGTTGTAAAGGATCATTTTCACTACCAGCATAAGCAGGTACTTGTTTTAAAATAGTCTCTAATAAAGGTTCTACAGTATCTTCCATCTTATCAGGTTCTAAACCACATTTACCGTCTTTAGCCACACCATAAACAATTGGGAAATCAAGTTGTTCATCCGTAGCATTAAGTTCCATAAATAAGTTAAAGGTCATATCAACAACCTCAGTAGGTCTAGCATCTTTCTTATCGATTTTGTTAATAAATAAGATAGGTCTTAAGTTTTGCTCTAAGGCTTTCTTTAAAACAAATCTTGTTTGAGGCATTGGGCCTTCAGAAGAGTCCACGATTAAAACAACCGTATCCACTGTTTTAATAACACGCTCTACTTCACTTGAAAAATCAGCATGGCCTGGAGTATCGACAATATTAATCTTATAATCTTTATATTTAATAGAGCAATTCTTAGAATAGATAGTAATTCCTCTTTCTTTTTCAATGGAATCACTATCCATAATAAGTTCGCCAACTTCTTCATGAGCTTTAAAAACACCATTTTGTTTTAATAAAGCATCCACTAAGGTACTTTTACCGGCATCAACATGGGCTACAACCGCGATATTTATAATTTTATCCATAAACTTCATCCCCTTCAAAATGAATACTTAATAGAGTTTACACCAAAATCACCTATTTGGCAAGAAAAAACAGAGGCTACTTTTTCTCTGTCAATGAAATAGATTCTAGGGCATCGCCCTTTATTTTATGTGCCTTTTTCTCATCTATATTTTGAAACCATTTCGTAAAAATATTCATAAAAAAGATTAAAGCAACAATAATATAAGAAATATCCAAAATAAAATGAATGATTTCTAGTATGATAGGCTGATTAAAATTAAGTAAAAGATCATCCAAAACATTTTGAACAAATAAGAAAGGAACTTTTAGAAGGCAAATAAACGCGATTAAAATAAGTAAATCGATAATAATTTTGACATTTTCTTTAAGGCTATTTTGACTCATTCTGTCAACAATCCGATGAACAGTTTTAAAAAGTTCTTCAAATTGATGATATATAAACTTAGAATGTATTATTTTCGTCTCATCAATTCCTCTTTTTTTCAAGATATTTTGAGCAATATCATCTAAGCTGCCAAAAGAGGCCACTATTTCTTCTTCATTTTTATCTGTTAGTTTATTCTCATAAACCTTTATTTCTTCTTGGAAGGCTTCCTCGGTTAAAATATCTAATTTTTTTCTTAAATTTTTTTTAAATTCTATAAATTTCATTATCCTTCTTTCCTTTCTAATGATACATTTTGAAATAAAGATACTTTTTTGCTTTTATAATCCTGTGCTATAAGAAAACCATCTTTGCTTGTTTTTTCCATTTCATATTGAACTACTTTTAAAATATCCTCTTTTTCTTTTTTTATAATTAAATCTTTTAAACGAATTAAGAATAAGGACCTATCTTGGGAAAGAATAAGGCTTCCTTCATTATAAATATCTTCTTTTAATTCACCAGGTAAAAAGTAAACTGCGACATCTTTTTTTAAGTTACATACATAGGTGACTTCATCGCCAAGACCTAATCGAGGTGCCTGAGCTTTTTTAGAAGATGCTTTTAAAAAGTCTTCTTCATTAATGACTTTGTCACCGATAAAGAAAACATTTAAATCACCAATTAAAGGATAAGCAAATAAAGTTTGAATTTTCTTTAAGTATTTACGAATGGATAATTCACATTTGTTTTCACTCGAAAAATCAATATCTTGAAAATACTTAACTCTGACCATCACATTATTTGGATTACGAAGAATCGTATAAAAATCAGAAACGCGTTTTGTTTTTAAAATCGTATAAAGATAAGAATACCCCACTAAATAATCTTGTTCTTCCTTATTTCTATTTTGATAATCATTTTCTACTTCTTCCATAATTTCTTCAAAAGAGTATTTTTCTTTTTCTTCTGTTGTAAAGGTCATTTCTTCAAATTTTATGTTATCAAATTCAGCTAAAAAATCCCCGATGGTTCGAAAATCTAAATCTGGTATCATCGCATATTTTTCGTTAATACGTTTTTCCTCATTTTCTTTATAATGTTTATATGTCACAATATTTTTTAATGTACTTTGATTTTCTATTTCTTTAAACTCATTTAATATTTTTTCTTTTTTGCTAAAAAGAGCCAGTTTCTTTTTATAACTTTCAAGTATTTTATCTTTTTCTTTAATTTCATTAATTTTTAAAGGCAAACGAATAAGCTCATACTTATTTTTTAAATATTCTTCATCAATTTCCAATTCTTTTATAAAATTAGTAACCGCATAAATAAAACCTTCTAATTCCTCTTTACCAAGGTTAGCATTTAATTCTTTATGATACTTATTTATCTCGGTTTCTTTTAAATCATCAATAACAGAAGGAAGACTTACTTTTTCTTCCGCGAAAGGTTCTTTTAAATAATCACTTAACTTTTTGTTAAAATCATTTTTCTTTGTCACATAATTATTTAAAAAATCAATATAGTTTTTACGAGTTTCCATTTGTAGTTTTCTTTTAACATCCATTATTTGAAGTAAAATATAATAGGTTCTTTTAAGCTTTTTTAAATAGTTCTTTTCTTTAAGTGAATTTTCATTTTTACCTTGTTCTAATAATTGTAATTTTTCATATGTTTTGTCTTCCCCATTAAACATGAACATAGGTTTAGGGTTTATCTCTTTATAATTAGAAAGGGTAAGTAAAACTTTAGCTTTTGCTCCATTTTTACGATACCACGTATATTTCTTTAAAAAATCTTCATATTCTTCTTTTGTTTTTCCTATAAAAAGCCGTGTTAAAGTTCCATAGAAAGAAGACTTAAAAGTATAAACGATACCATAACCTAAAGTTCCTTCATATAAATAAGGATCCTTCTCTTTCGTACCATAGCCATAAGTTTGTAATAGTTTTAAAATTATTTCTTTATTCATAGCTAACCTCTTTTGACTTTCTACAATTATATCACACCGCCTTATTTTATGCTATAATGTTTCTAGAAAGGAGTACCCATGAAAGTAACTGTTTTACAAGAAGAACCTAAAAAGAATTCCTTAATGAATAGTATTTTTCTTTTTCTTTTGGGCATTATTTTAACTTTTAATTCTAAAGATTTAATTGTTTTTATTTTTAATATCTTTGGCCTATTCATTATTTTATATGGAGGTTATAAACTTTATCGTTATCTTGCATTAAAAACAAAGAAAGGTCTGTCTCATCAAGAACTTTTTAACAGTGCGATGACAAGTATTATTGTCGGATTATTAGTTATCTTACTTTCTAATTTTCTAACGAATGCGATTCAAGTTGTCACAGGAATCTGGCTTATCTTTATAAGTTTAGAAAAGATGCAAAATGCGATAGTTTATAAAGGATTTGACAAAACTCAATATATCACTCAAATAATCAGTGGTATTATTATTTTCATTTTAGGCTTGTATACCATTTTTACCGATAATGTTTTATTCATTTTCCTAGGAATTGTTTTAATCATTTATGCGGTTTCTGAATTAATTACATTATTGTTCCAAAAAAAGAATTAGTCTTTAAAGGATTAATTCTTTTTTAAATGTGATAGGACCAATCAATTTCTTTAAGACCTTGACTCTTTAAAAATTCATTTGTCTTGGAAAAAGGACGACTACCAAAAAAACCACTTCGTGCGGAAAAAGGACTTGGATGAGGAGACTCAATGATGTAATGAAGCGGATTGGTAATCAACTTTTTCTTTTCTCTAGCAAAGTTTCCCCATAAAATAAAGACCACGGGTTCTGTTTTTTGATTAACGAGCTCAATAATATAGTCGGTTAATTTTTCCCAACCTAAGTTACGATGAGAGGCAGGCTTATCTTTTTCTACTGTCAATACAGCATTTAAAAGAAGGACACCTTCTTTAGCCCATCCTGTTAAATCACCATCTTTTTGAGGTGGTATTCCAAGGTCACTATAAAGTTCTTTATAAATGTTTTGTAAAGATGGGGGTATCTTAATACCTTTTTGAACAGAAAAAGATAAACCCATGGCCTCATTTTCCCCATGATAAGGATCTTGTCCCATGATAACAACCCGTACATCTTTATAAGGCGTTAACTTTAAAGCATTAAATATATAATTATGTGGTGGAAAAATCGTCTTAGAAATATATTCATAATCAACAAGTTGCATGAAATTTTTGAATCCTTCGCTTTCTTCCACGACTTTTAATTTTTCATCCCAATCGTTTCCAATCATTTTTACAACCTCCTACTTATGATACGTTTCATGATTTATAATTTTAAATGACCTATAAATTTGTTCTAAAAGAATACCTCGAAAGAGACCATGAGGAAAAGTGAAATTTGAAAAAGACAGAGCAAAATCACTTCTTTTTTTTATGTCCTCATGAAGTCCTAAAGAACTACCAATAACGAAAGTAATATTCGGATAATGAACAAATATTTTATCTATTTTCGTTGCCAACTCTTCACTGGTTAACATTTTTCCTTCAATTTCTAAAGTAATAACATAATCCTTATTATTAAAATGTTTTTCTAAGCTGTTTTTTTCTTCTTCGATGTTTCCCGTATCTTTTAATTCAATAATTTCTAAAGAATGATACTTAGAAATTCTTTTTTTATAATCATTGATTAAATCATTCAAATAAGGTTCTTTTATTTTACCGAGACATAATATTTTGATCATTATAAACCTCCGTGACACTGTTTTGTTTAGCACAATAAGAAAGGGGCAAACAAAGTTCATACTCCTTAAATGTTTCTCTTAAGGTTTCCAAAGCTTTTTCTTCCGTATTATTTGTATGAGATAAGTGCATTAAAATAATTTTTTGGGTTTTACCCCCCACTAGTTTTGTTAAATAAAAACTACTGTCTTTATTAGATAAGTGACCCGTAGTACCAAGAACCCTATTTTTTAACCATTTAGGGTAAGGTCCATTTAAAAGCATTTCAATATCATGATTACTTTCGATAAGATAAAAACTCGCATTTTCTAATAAAGAGAAATATTTACGATTTAGGTATCCTGTATCGGTTAAATAAACTAAAGATTCCTCATTCCACGATAAAATAAAATTTCTAGAGTCGGAAACATCATGACTCGTTTTAATTGTTTTTACTTTGATTCTATCAATATAAAAGTCATCATCATAAATCACAACATTATCATAATCTTTTAAAAATTCTAAATCGTAATACATCTTTTCTGTGATATAAACTCTCGGATGATTTTTCTTAAGAAAAACTTTTAAAGCAGTGATGTGATCATCATGCGTGTGACTAATTAAAATAGCCGAAATAGAAGAAGCTTCCACCCCGATTTCTTTAAGACGTTCTGTTATATATTTAGCGTTCTTCCCCATATCAATTAAAATATTACAATTATCATAGGAAAAGAAGGTACAATTACCTTCACTTCCACTTGCCAAAATATAAGACCTCATCGATATAAGCTCCAAGGGCTATACCAAGTGCCACCATGATGTGGATAACCTACAGAAAAACCAAAGTGAAGATGGGTTCCGGTAGAAGAACCACTACTACCCATATAACCAATTTGTTGACCTTGACTGACGGTTGTACCCACCGAAACTAGTAAATCGCTCTTTAAGTGGGCATACATCGTGTAATAGTTATTATCATGTTTTAAAATAATGTAGTTACCATAAGAACCACCACACATACTACCGTACCAGCCATAGTTTGCACAAGATGTATAAACTTCGACGACTTCACCGGCACGAGCTGCATAAATAGGAGAGCCAAAACCTGTACCTGAAATATCAAGTGCGTCATGGAAAGAACCCCAACGATATTCATAGTCTGTCGTAATAATATAAGGTGTTTTCGTTGGCCAAGACCAAGATAAGCCTGTATTAATAACCGAATTACTCTTACCTTGAGAACCCCAACTGACAGTTGGTGTATATTTAGGACCAACGGATGTGATTTCATCTACCGATTGTCTTATTGTTACACTGGATATAACGTTTGAGTCTTGAGCTCTTTCACCATTAATAACACGTATTTCTTGAGTAACACGTTCTAAACCGGTAATACCTGTCTGCGTGACTTTCGTCGTATTATAAGCCATCGTATTATCCGTGACTGTTTTCTTTGTATAAGCTTGTTCAATGTCTTCGGTTACTCTAACCTCTTCATATAAAGTAAGAATCGGGTCAATCAAACTATTTTTTACTTTATCCCCAATAGCTAAAACCGCATTGGAACTTCGGTATTTAGGATTGGCAATAATAAGTTCTTGCACATTTAATTTACTGGCACTAGCAATAGAAGCCAGGGTATCTCCTTGTTTAACCGTATAGGTTGATGTCGCATCACTGGTACCATATAAAAGGTACTCTGTAAGTTCATCCGCGTCGGCAAAAATATGTTCTTTCGTCGAAATATTCGCCTGTTTAACTGTTACCGTTTCTCCAAACTCCATATGTTTAATAATAGAACCGACATCTTTAATTTCACTTTGAGTATTTGTAATATAAGCATTATAGGTATTTTCATCCACGAAAGCATGAATGAAATTTAACTCCGCATCATAATAAGTTTGATCATCTAAAACATAAATCTTGGTTATTTTTTCATCTTTTGATTCTGTTTTAGCGCGGGTAATCGTTATCACATAACCTTTAATAGTAAAATCACTTTTTTCTTGAATTTTTTTGTAAACACTGCTAGCAGAAGTAATATTATTATCATAAGTAATGTACTCTTCAATATTAAAGCCATTAGGTGGATAAACTTCACTTACATGGTATTTATCTTTAATGTCTTGTTGTTCATCATTAATAAGATTTAAAAGTTCCTCTTTATCTTTAACTAGTCCAATGACTTCATTATCTAAATAAACTTGATAGACACTTTGAGGATTTGTATTTTTGTGATTTAAACTTGTCATGACAACTAAAATCATGGTAAGTATGCTTAAAATAAGCACAACTAACTTCTTTTTTTGCATGAATAACCTTCCTTCTTATATCCTAATTTCATACTAGCATATTTTTAAGTACTTTACAAAATTTTTTTAACTAAAAGAATTTTCATCAATTGGTGAATAAGGTTTAAAACAACTTTTATTAAGTTCAAATAAAATTTGAAATAAGCCTGTACTGCCACGACGATGTTTCGCGATGATAACATCCACAGGGACAATCGTTTGTTTATTATCAGCTGTTTTATTTTCAAAATAATCTTGACGATTTAAAAACATAACTAAGTCCGCATCCTGTTCGATAGAACCGGATTCACGTAAATCGGCAAGACGAGGCTGATTAGACTCTCTTCGTTCAGCATTACGTGATAACTGAGCTAAAGCAATAACAGGCACTTTTAATTCCATGGCCATGGTTTTAAAAGCACGAGAAATTTCTGATACTTCCACCTGTCTTGATTCTACTCTACCACCGGTTGTAACAAGCTGTAAATAATCGATAACAACAAGACCAAGACCTTTAGGACTCGAAGCTAAACGACGACATTTGGCTTTAATCTCAGAAGAGGTAACACTGGCATCGTCTTCAATATAAATATTTGTTTCTGATAATTCGCTCATGGCCTCTGTATAACGTTTCCAATCATTATCGTTTAACATACCTGTTTTTAATTTTTCGCCCTCGATTTGGCCAACCGCACTAATCATACGATTCACAAGTTGTTCAGCACTCATCTCTAAGTTAAAAATAGCAACATTTTTATCCATTTTCATCGCGGCATTTGTCGCAATGTTAAGAGCAAAGGCCGTTTTTCCCATACCTGGACGAGCCGCTAAAATAATAAGTTCACCTTCATGAAAACCACTGGTTGCTCTATCTAAATCAGGAAAACCACTCGGAACACCTGTCACGGCTGTTTTATTTTTACTTAATCTTTCCAAGTTTTCATGAGCTTCATGTAAAGCCACAGAAATAGGTTTAAATTCACTTGTTTTACGAGCACGAGCCACTTGCGTAAGTTTTTGTTCCGATTGATCTAACACTTTTGTTAAATCATCTTCCTCGTTATACGCATTGGTAATAATATCCGTTGCCGTATCAATAAGTTTTCTACGTGTTGCTTTTTCTTTAACAATATCAATATAGTAATCTAAGTTACCACTTGTGGCCACAGAATCAACCACTTCACTTAAATATTCAATACCACCGATAGCATTTAAATTCTTTTGTTTATCAAGTTCATTTTTAACTGTTGTTAAATCTATAGGAACATTGTCTTTATAAAGGCTTACAAGAGCATTGTAAATCTTTTTATGAGCATCCACAAAAAACATATCTTCGGTTAAATTTTCCGTTATTTTTTCCATTGCATAAGGATTAAGAAATGGAACACCTAAAACACTCATTTCTGCTTCTATATTTTGAGGCATAACTCTTGTCGCCATAAAAACACTTCCCTTCTATTTTGTTAAAGTAACTGGATATTTTATAATAACTCTTTTATGAAGTTCAATCGTCACTTCATGAACCCCTAAAGAATCTAAAGAATGGTCTAATTTTATACATTTTTTATCAATGTTATAGCCCATTTTTTTAAATTCATCACTAATTTGTTTTGTCGAAACAACTCCAAAAACACGGTCTTCTTTACCTGTTCTTACTTGAAATTTCATTTTTTTACTCTTTAATTCTTGGGCAATTTTTTGACATTCTAAAACTCTGTCTTCTTCTTCTAAATGTTGTTCTAATAAGCTCTTATCAAGAACTTCTTTACTTTTCTTTGTTTCTTGAACAGCTAAACCACGTTTGATTAAAAAGTTCGTTGCGTAGCCATCACTCACATTAATCACATCATTTTTTTTACCTTGTCCTTTAACATCTTGTAATAAAATAACTTTCATATTTTCACCGCTTTCTTTTGCTATCATATTATAGCATTAATTACACAAAAAAACATTTCTAAATTGAAATGTTTTATTTAACATATGGAATTAAAGCCATAAATCTTGCATATTTAATTTGTTCAGCAATGTGTCTTTGGTGTTTAGCACAAGCGCCTGTCATACGTCTAGGTAAGATTTTTCCTTTATCACTAATATATTTATTAATAATCATAACATCTTTGTAATCAACGCTTTTACCAGCACACATTTGACAGATTTTTTTCTTTTTTCTTCTAAAATCAGCCATAAATAAACTCTCCTTTCCTAGAATGGTAAGTCATCATCAGATAGAGCTACTTCTTCACCAAAATCTTTAAATGGATCCTCACTCATATCTTGTGATGGCATTCCTTGAGGTTCATTATATGAAGGCATTTGTTGTGAATAGCTTGCATCTGGTTGAGAATAAGAAGATGCATCCGTTCCACCACGACTTCCTAAGAAAGTAACATTGTCCGCAACAATATCTGTTGTGTAATGTCTTTGACCATCTTGTCCGTCATAACTTCCTGTTTGAATTCTTCCATCAACAGCTACTTGAGAACCCTTAGTACAATATTTAGCAATATTTTCAGCTTGTCTACGCCAAGCAATACAACCAATAAAATCGGTTTGAGGTTGACCTCCTTGACCACTAAAAGGTCTTGTTACAGCAACGGTAAATCTTGTTACAGCAACACCAGAAGATGTCGTTCTCATTTCAGGGTCTCTTGCAAGTCTTCCAATTAAAATAACCTTATTCATATATCTTACTCCTCATCTAAACGAATAATTAAATGTCTTAAAACATTTTCATCTAAACGAATTTTACGATCAAATTCATTAATGATATCTTTGTCAGCTTCAACTTGCATAACAAAATAATATCCGTTTAATTCTTTATTAATAGGATAAGCAAGTTTTTTGCTACCAAGTTCTTTGTATTCTACAACTTTACCTTTTAAATCACCAACAAGTTTTTTAAAAGATTCAGCACATTTTTTAACATCTGCACTTTCCATTGTAGATTTTACAATAAACATGATTTCGTATTTGTTCATTATCTACACCTCCTTATGGTCTATTGGCTTTTTTACTTAAAAAAAGCAAGGAGTAATCGCTTACTCGTAAGTTATTGTAGCATTATATTTTCAGATTGTAAACCACAAATTTTAAATCTTTCTAAGCCTTTTTTATGACTACTTTTTGATTACTTTTTAACAAATTATTTTGATTTAATTCTTTGTAATTACCATTTCCAATAACTCTTCCTTTATCTAACACAATCAAAGTATAAGCTATTTTCATTAAATCAGGTTTATGCGCAATAATAATGACGGTTTTATCTTTTTTTATTGTCTTTAAAATTTTAATTTTTGAATTCATTGTTTTAGGATCCAAAGCACTCGTTATTTCATCAAAAATAATAATTTTGGAATCACGCATAATAGTTCTAGCAATAGAGATCAATTGTCTTATTACAGATTGTAATTCTTTTTATAAAAAATTTGCTAAAGAAAACAATATAAATTTAGAACAAATAAAATCAGGGACTCACGTTAATAACAATGGTTATGATCTTGGAAATATAAATTCATTGCATTCCGAATTAGCAACTTTTTTATCTCATTTTAAAGGTGTTTCTACTAAGCATTTACAACATCATTTAGATTGGTTTTGTTTCCAAAAATTAATTAATTATATAGTTGAAATATTAGATCAACCTTTAACTATGATGAAGAAATTTGTCATAAATGTTTGTTCTACTTATTCTAATAATGTTTATGATAACACTTTTGGTATTGATTTTTGTAATGTCTACTCTGACTATAATTTTTCACCCCTAACAATCTATGATACAGCGATAAATTATATAAAACATAAGCTAAACCTAAAATAAAAGAATATATATAAGCTGTATTAAAGTTTAATGCTGTAATATTTCTTACAACACCCATAACATTAATGGGTATTATTAAAGATATCATATGTGACAAGAATGAAATAATTTGGCCTTGCCCAAGCGATTACATTTCACTAACTTAAAGTAATCTTTAATTATCTTAAAATTATCCTTAATCATTTAACACACTATCTATTTCATTAATAAGTTCTCTATAATCAAAATTATCATTTATTAAACTATATTCCTTACCAAATTCCTTACCAACACTTATTAATGTATATTTATTTGTCTCATAAATAGATTTTAAAGTCTCATAATCTAGTTCATTTATTGATTTATAACTATCTTTCTTTGCAAGATGATAACACGATAACACATGGCTTGGCTGACGTTTTTCACTATTATTACGCATTTCTAATTTTTTAAACAATTCATTAAAATCTTTTCTTTTAATTTTAATAAAAATAGCTTTATAGTCATATTGCTTTACTAATTTTTCAAACTTTGGCTGCCAATTTTTATTAAAAGGGTATTCAATAACAATATTTTTGTCATTTCTTCGCATACATTCTTCCAATAAATTTATAAAAATATCATATATATCTTCTTTTAAAGTATCCATTGATATAAGCGTTGAATTTTCATAACGATTACAAATATAATGAGACAAAGCTGTTTTACCACATCCGCTTATCCCTGTTGTTATAATCAAATTTCTCATAATCTCACCTATACTTAATGCTTCTGCAAGGGTATTATAACGAAAAAAGAAACTATTGTTAATATTTAGTTTCTTTTAAATAATCACACTACTTATTTTTCACAAGTTTAAGAGCTTGGTACGATTGAGTATCTCTTTTTTCAATAATTTTTTCTTTTATAAGATTTTTTTCTATCTTTTTAAGGCCATTTCTTATTTTTCTAGATATATAAGATTGAGAAAGATTAAACTTTTTAGCTAACTTTCCTTGATCCAAACGTTCTTGATCATAAAACCCAAAATAAAGTTCAATCATTTTTCTTTCATCCGGTTCTAAATTGGATACCGCTTTTCTAATAAATTCCATAGCTTCTTTCTTTTCATAATCTTCCACGGTATTTTTATTTTTATCCGCTAAAGTATCAAGAACTGTTAAAGTATTACCATCATTATCTTGACAATACGTCGATTCATAACTGCATTCCAAATTAACTCCCTTATTATATCTAAATGACATATTTATTTCATTTAAAATACAAGTCGTCGCATAAGTAGCAAATTTTATATTTTTTGATACATCAAAATTATTTACCGCTTTAATAAGACCTATACAACCAATAGAAACTAAATCTTTTTTCTCTTCTAAACTAACTTTAAAACTTCGATTAACAAGATAAACAACTAAATTTATGTTGCGCTCGACAAATTCATTACGAGCTTTACTATCCCCGTCTTTTATTCTTTCCATTAAGTTTACTACTTCTTCTTTTGATAAAGTACTGCATCGCTCTCTATCGATAAAGCAATACATGCCGTCCAATTTTTTTCTTCCTTTCTAACCGCATTACTAACTACCAAAAGAAAAAAGATAAAACTTCCGTCTTTTTTCTTACA
The DNA here is from genome assembly GCA_934101275.1 of uncultured Bacilli bacterium. GTDB lineage: Bacteria > Bacillota_I > Bacilli_A > RF39 > UBA660 > Ventrenecus. The sequence goes on along the minus strand of CAKOQM010000008.1, from coordinate 14,671 downwards.
AAGAAGATACCACATTCGACATTTTTTGACAAGATATTTTTTACATTAGACAGAGTCCAAATTTATCGGAATATAAAAAAGAAAGAACTCGGTGGTATAATATACCTATATAGACCAATAAAATAAAGGAGTTCTTTCATATGAAGATATTACCACAAATCTTAGATGTTTGTTCAAAAAGTTTTCTTGTCACTCACCCTGCACTAAAGTACAGGGCTTTTTTTCACACTTATGATACGCCTTTAGAAGTGAGTACTATTATCCGGTTTGATGTTAAAGAAAGTGATACCGTTCTTTATAAAACAAAAAGAGTGACAATTGTTTATCCTAGTGAAATCATTATTGAAAATGTTCCTTCTTTAATTACTTTTGAATTTACCCCGATAACTTTATCACCTCTTTTATGTCCCAGAAAAGAAAACATTCAAATTTTAGTAACAGATTCTCGTGTTAACAGTGAGGATTGGAACTTGTATTTAACCGTAACAAGCGAATTTAAAGACGAAGATGATGTTTTAAATGGGTCCCTAGTCTTTTTAGACAATGATACTTTAACAACTTTAACAACTGAACAAACATTAATTTATAAAGAAAACAAAAATGAAGGAGATATTAAAGAAACAACCATTACTTGGTCTTCTGATAAAGGTCTTTTACTCCGCATTAATAAACCTTTAAAAAATGTAGCAACCTATAAAGCAACTCTCTTATGGACACTTGAGTAAAAAAATTTAAGCTTTTTATAAGAATTTCTTTTATGTGGTATAATAACCATAAAAGTTGGTGAGATAAATGGACATAAAAAAAGAATTACTAAAACAAAAAGAAGAAAAGTTTAAAGGAAATATATATCATTATTCCCAAGTTAACTTTGCTTATAATTCAAATAAAATAGAAGGTAGTCGATTAACAAGTGAACAAACAGAAGCAATATTTAATACTTCTTCATTTATTCCTAAAAAAGATGAACTTATTAAATTAGACGATTTAATAGAATCTAAAAATCATTTTAAATTATTTGATTACATGTTAGATAATGTAGATAACGCCCTTACTAAAGATATGATAATTGAAATGAATAAGATTCTAAAAAGAAATACGAGTGACGAAGAAAATCCTCGTTATAATATTGGTGGCTTTAAAGTGCTTCCTAATATAATAGGTGTTGTTAATGTTGTTAATACAACGAGCCCCGAAGACGTTGAAACGGAAATAGAAAAACTATTAAAAGAATATCATTCTAAAACAAATATCACCTTAGAAGATATTGTAGATTTTCATGTCAGATTTGAAAGAATCCATCCTTTTGCCGATGGAAATGGTCGAGTTGGAAGAATCATTATGTTTAAAGAGTGTTTAAAAAATAATATTATGCCCTTTATTGTTTTAGATGAAGATAAACCTTACTATTTAAGAGGTCTAAAAGAATATGAAAACGATAAAATGTTTTTAATAGATACTCTTGGTCATGAACAAGATTTATACGAAAAAATATGTGAAGAATTATTAGACTTCCCTATGTAAAAACGCCTAACAAAAACGTTAAGCGTTTTTATATGCGCCAAAAAGGCGTATCACAACGGCCATAAACATCTAAGTTTCTTTTTATAGTACTTGTTACGGTACAAAGATTACTTCTAATACTTCTTTTGGGTAATATAAATGTACAGTAACTTATTAACAGAAAAAGATGATTACGCTTTCTTTGTAACTTGAAACGTAATTTTAGAACTTGACGTGGGCGCAATATCAGATAATTTGACTGTAAGCGTTCCGATTGCTTCTTCATAAGTAAATTGTTCTTAAGTTGCTTTTACATCATCAATTGTAACACTACCCGAAACAAAACTTACAAATGTTGTATCCAAAATATCGGTAACATCAGGTGTTGTAAAGTTTTCCGACATTTGGGTATTTACTATGATAGTATAGGTAAGAACACCATCTGCCCAAACCGTTTTATCAGCTGTTTTGGTAACGGTTAAATCATCCAACATCGTAACCACTAAAGCATCAGATGAAAATGTCACAGGAATTTCATTATAATTACCCGACACAGACGCGGTATTTGTTAATTTTTTTCCGTAAATACTCCTCTTAATAGAATATGCTAAAAAGAAAAATTAGTTCATACCTGTAATAAGCATTCTTAAAATAGCGACTAAATTACGTTTCGTACTACTAGGAACATTTGTAAATTCTTTCATTATTTTAAGTAAATCAGATAATTTTAGTTGTTTTAACTCCATAACATTTTGAATATTCACTTTTTCAAAAATGGCAAAGAAAGTAATCACAAAATTTTTCTTTTCTTCCATGGACATACCATCTAAATATTCTTGTAAATTTTTCTCTAATTTTTGACTTTTCTTAGAAAGCATCGAAGGAACAAAAAAGCCTCCAAAACACTCCCAAGTGTAGCCATCATGTTGTAAAACATTTTTAGCACTACTTCGAACAACAAGATAATTTTTATGTCCCAAAATCATGCCAATGACACTTTCTTCAGGACAAACCATTAAAAGTTTTTGTTGCATCTCTTCATATAAAGGGGATGAAACCACATCTTTTAAAAAACCTGGGCCATCAAAGTTATATACTTTTTTCACTTTCTTTTTTAAAGAAGCTTTAGCATACATATAGGCGTACATCGCAAGATTACCGCCCTTACTATGGCCGCCAAGATAAATATTGTGATCAAAAAATGTTAACGTGTTTTCTAAATATTTCTTGGCTCTTAGCTGAGCTTCAACCGGAAACTTATAAACAAGTTCAAAGTCCTCTTTCCAACCAACCACATGACTATCGGTTCCTTCAAAAGAAACATAAGTAATAAAAGGTGTCCGAATAGTCATCGCTCCAAATTGAGAAAATTCATTAGCCTCTAAAACAAGATGTGACAATCTTGTATTTTGATAACGTTTAGCTATTTGTAAGCTTAACATTAACTTATAAGAGCTTGGAAATAACCAGTCTTCTTTTTTAAAATCTTTTTCACTATATTTATCTAAAAACTTAGTACTGGCTTCTTTAATTGTTATACTTTTATTTTTTTCTGGAGGAACAATCCCTTCTAGTTTAGCATAACTAAGCAAGGCAAAAACAAGGGCATCGATATCATTAAATGCGTAATCTAAAAAAGAAGTATTCCCATAAAAATCAATGTAATCAAAAACTGTTTTCAAGATTTCTCCCACCTTTTCAAAATATTGAGTTCTTTTTTAAACTTTGCTATAATTTTATCATAGAAAGTAGGATTTATGAAAAAAAGAAAGCAAGACCAAATAAAAAATTTAAAAACTATTGTTCCTTTAATAATTGTTACATTATTGCTATTCGGAGGCTTTTTTGGTTATAAATTATTAACCAAGAAAAAAGAAGCTTCATTTCTTGAACACGTTCAAATAGGAAACTATGCAAACATTAATAAATATGTTATTTATGGAACCCATATGAATATAGAAGGTAATTTTACTGTCCCAGAAGATATTAAAGATATCGCGCTTATTTTAAAAAGTGATAACGAAGAAAAAGTATTAGATGCAAAATTTACCAAAGAAGAAGATAGTTATTCCTTCTTCTTAAGCGATAAAATTAATGATGGTCTTTTTTTAGAAAACCTCCCCTTAAATACTTACTATTTACTTATTAAAATAACGAGTGAAGATGAAAATGAAGAAGCAAAATATTATTCTGTTTTAAATGATACTTCTTACAGCGACTTAACCTATTATACTTTAACAAAAAATAGCAAAAACAATAAAATTGATATGGAATGGAATACTTATGAAGAAATACCAACCTTAAGATTTAAAATTGAAGAAACCACTTTACCCGATGACGTATATGATTTTACAATAGACCCAGGTCATGATGCAAATGACCCTGGGATGACGGTATGTTATAAAAATGATATTATTACCAACCCTTATGGAACTTACTGTCCTTATAATATGACTTTATATAAAGAAAGTGATTTCAATTTAGAAGTAGCCCTTACTTTAAAAGAAAAACTTACCGCGATGGGTTATAAAGTAAGCATGACAAGAGAAAACAAAGAAGATATTGTTAATATTTACGAAAAAATGGGCAGTGCGACAATGGCTAATGATACGTCTTCAAAATATAATATTGCTATTCATCATAACTCAAGTGGCGCGGGTGGTAATCAAACCAGTGCCAGAGGAATTGAGGTTTACATTGCCAATGATACAAAACTTAATTTAGCCGATGAAATCGTAAGCAATCTTATCAGTGAAGCCCAAACAGTAGCTTCTTATAAATACACCAATAAAGTAGAAGATGGTATTTATGAACGTTTATTTACCGAAGAAGAAATTTTAGAAGATGATGTCCAACCAAGTAATAAAACAACTGAAACACCTTATTATTATAATTTAAGAGAAGTTGGGGGAATCTCTACACACGCGACAAATGATGGCCGTTATGAAAATATAGGCCCTTACTACTATCCTAAAAACCCTTATTACAACAGTAATAAAACTGCAGAATCCTATTTAATTGAACTTGGTTATTTAGATAACCTAGATGACTTAAAAAACATTTTAAATAACAAAGAAGGCTATGCCAATGGAATGGCCAAAGGCTTTCAAAGTTATCTTGAAAAAGAGACCTTAGAAAAAAACTAAAGGTCTCTTTTATTAAAAAATAAATTTTAAATTCAAATTATCCAATTGTATAAGGATTTTCAAGTGTTCCTTCACCGCCTAAAATCGCTGTTTTCGTTATCAGATATACTGAAGGCCGAACCAGACGACCAGTGCCAGCATCGCCGCCGATGACACAGCCGGCGCTGGCGACATTGAACACATTGGCAGAATACGGAGAGATCGCGTGCGGAGAAATCGTCGATTGCGAATTCCTTGAATTATAAAGCCAATCATTATTTTTACAGTCCCAATAAGGACTACTATTCCAGTTATATAAGTCTTTATTTAAACAACTTGTTCGATTACTGGTACTTCCTCCACTGGTCGCATACCCGTAATCGCTTGAATACATTAAACCTATTTTACCATTCCACGTCGTTGTTCTTGTTACCGTATCATCACACCATGTGCCTGACGTACATATTTTTCCATTATTGTTACTTCTTTCGTAACTATATAAATGACTTGTTAGACTATTACTTGCTGAATAATATTCATTTGTACCATTTGTTCCTGTATTCCATAAAGTGTTTCCTACTAAATTTTTTAAATTTGTTTTTAAACCACTACTTGTAAAATCACAAGTTGATGTCTTATTTTTTATACCAGAATAGCAGTTTCCTGAACTATGATTGTAGTACAAAGAACCTCCAACACTTTCACTTTCATAGCCTGGATTTAAAAGTTTCATTAAATCTGCTTGACTCCATTCATTGACACCCCAACCACTATTTACTGAAAACTCTGAAGAGTCCCATGAATATGTTCCTATTGACTCATTTCTTATTAATTTTACTCTTGTTTCTTTTTTTCCTGTGCCATCATCAATATTATTCATAACACCTATAATACGCCAAATTTCGTTATCTATTTTGACATAGTTACAAGGATTAGCTCCAACATATCTTAAATTGTTATCTGTTGTTCCATCATAGGCTAAGGTATAAGTGCAACTATCACTTGTTTTATTTGGAACCGTATAAACATCTGTAGATGATGTATTTGCCCCACTTACTAAGGTTGTAATTGTTGCTGTTGCAGGTATTTTTGGTATTTCTTCTATATAACTTGTTGTCACAACCACTTTGGAGCTAAACTTGGCATTTTGAACTCCTTCGGTATTCATGCCTACATTTTCATCTAACCATAATCTTAAGGTGTACGTTTTAGATTCTTTAGCATTTAAGTATCCTGTTGTTAAATTAAAGGCTGTTTGAGCATTATCTAAGGTTTTCGTGGTTGTTTTATAACTTGATAATAAGCTTGTGGTTATTTCTGTTTCTGTATCATTTGCTTTTGATGATATCATAGCTTTAACCGCATCATTATTGGTTAGCGTTGTGGTATTTAGTACTTCTAGGTTAACATTAAAGGAAGCGTAGGAATCACACGTGTTTGTTATGGTAAATTCATAAGGTGTGAGTTTCTTTCCTTCTTCATCAATAATAGGATAAGCCTTTTGTAAACTAATATTGTCTTTATCTGTGAAGGTAATATTAAAACAAGATGAAACAATATCATTTTGGCCTGTTTGGGTTAAGTTTAAGATCCACAAGGCATAGGATACGCCTATAATAGCTATAATACCTATCAATAAAACAGTTAAAACTAATATATTTCTTTTCTTTTTTTCCATAAATGGAACAACTCCTTTTTATTACCATAGATTTTTACACAAAAAAATTACTATAGTTTTCTTATAACAAGAATAGCAAATACCCACACCCGAGTGTCAAGAGTTTTTTTAGAAAATTGTAAAAAAAGACAAGATTTTCTCTCGCCCTTTCTCTTATATATTAACTTGCTTTTTGGTCTAAGGTAATTGTTAATTCTTTGTATTCACCTTTACGATAAACCTTTATTTTCATGGTATCTCCAACCGTATGATTGTAAAGTAAATATCTTAAGTAAGCTAAGTTTGTAACATCTTTGTCATCAGCGGCAACGATAATATCACCATTTTTGATACCACCTTTTTCAGCTGGCGAACCCGATACAACAGTTTGAATATAAACACCACTAGAAACACCTAAGTTGTTAATTGTTGGATAGTTGAAGTCACTGACATTTAACATAGAAACACCTAAAGATGGTCTTTCAATGGTTTCTCCTTTTTCTAGTTTAGCTGCATATTTTAAAGCAGTTTCAATAGGAATAGCAAAACCCATACCTTCAATTGTAGCTGTAGAAGTAGAACTACTTGAAGAAAGTTTTAAAGAGTTCATACCGATAACCTCTCCGTTAGCGTTTAGTAAAGGACCACCTGAGTTACCAGAGTTAATTGCGGCATCTGTTTGTAAAACACTCATCATCATGTCAGCACGGGAACTATTAGAAGATGAAACACTAACAAGTCTATTTTTTCCAGATAGAATACCACGTGTTACAGTTCCTGAATAAGTATCGGCATTAATTGGTGCTCCAACGGTAAAGACCGTATCACCAAGACGAGCATTTTCACTACTTCCCATAGTTGCTACAGAAAGGGCTTTGGAAGATTCAATGGATAAAACAGCTGTATCGGAATAAGAATCTTTTCCTTCTACTTTAGTTTCAACAACAGAACCATCTGGAAAGACTGCATAAACAGAATCAGCACTATCAATAACATGATTATTGGTTAAAATATAAGCTTTATCCCCATCTTTTTTATAAACAAAGCCGGTTCCGGTAGCATAAGCTTCTTTATTGACATAAGTTTTAACAACTACAACAGCATCATAAACTTTTTCAACAGCATCAGCAATACCAGAATCTGTAACCGTTACATTTTTATTAACAACTTCCTCTGTTATGGTTTTAACAAAAGGCTCTGGGAAGAAATACATTAACGCATAAAGTCCTCCTGCCCCAATTAAAAGCATAATAATAGAAAGTAATAAGTATTTTCCAAAATCACTAGACGTTTTGGCCGTTACTATTTTTTCTTTTTTCATTTTTAACAACATTCCTTTCATAATTTTATTAATTCTTCATAATTGATAGGAAATCCCATTCTATCAAGAACTTTTTCTATCGAAATTGTTTTTAATTTATCTGCTAAAATCTGAATCTCGTATTCCATTTCACTCATAAGAAGAAAGAAATCATCCTTACGAAGCATTTGTTTTAAAATTAAAACAATAGCAAATAAATCATTTTTTCCATATATATATTCCCCATTTAATTTAGGAATATGTAGTTGTCCATGATAAATCGTATCTTCAATATCACGTTGAGCACGGTGATCATATAAGATATCTTCATGAGCACATAAGTTGCGGAAATTAGCTAGAATGGGTAAATAAACAATAAGTTCATTTACTTGAACACCAAAGTCCTTGGCTATTTCCACTTGATTTTCAGGCTTTAATATTTGATAAAGTTCACTTACAATGCCAAAAGACAAAATCTTAACCACAATCCAAAAAGGAATATAACCATAATTCTCAATATAATGCATGGTAGCTTGATGCTGGCCACCATTAATACGAATTTGTCTTTTCATCTTTCGTAGTAAATCATCTACTTGTTTTCTTCTTCTTTTATCGTTTACAAAGTTTTTAGGATTTAAATAATCTTCTTCTCGAATACCATAATGTTTAGAAATATTATATGCCGTAATACTCTTAATATTATTTTCAATAATTAGGAGGTTTTTAAAAATAATGTTACGCATATGCCGGTCAAATTGGAACATAGCGTACACTTCTTCAAAAGTTGTTCCGGGAAGAAATTTCTTATTACTAGCACTTTCCATAAAAAGTAACCGATAACCATTAAAGAAAAAATAGTTTTCACGAAGTAATATATCCTTAGCTTCTTTTGTATCACGAATGATAAGCCCTTTACTTTGCATAATGCTAACTTGTTCTTCTAGAGTTTTGAATGTCTTTTGCATCACATCGCCCCATATTCTAACAAACATTATATCACAAAGTACTTACTAATTGTAAAAAGTTTTCTTGTCAACTTTGTTATGATTTTGTGAAAAAAAGGTGAAAATATTTTATAATAATTTTAAGGATTGGTGATATTATGCCTTCTATTGTAACTCATTATTTATTTGCAAAAGATGTCTTTGAAGCGTTGCCAAAAAAAATAAAAACTTCTTTTCAAAATCAGAAAAAAACGTATCTTTTATTTTCCCAGAGTTTTGATAATCTTTTTTATTATAAATTTTTAACGCCTTTTCTGGGTAATTCGATAAGAAAACTAGGGATAAGTGCTCAAAAAGAAAAAACCGATACGTATTTTTTAAATATCATTTCTTATATGAAAGACAAACATTTAGATACTAATGAGGAGATTAGGGCCTATCTTTTTGGCAGTATCACCCATTATGTTTTAGACTATCATTGTCATCCTTATGTTTTTTATTATACTGATGATGCTAATCTTAATTTAAGATATCGTGGTTTACATGAAAAAATGGAAGTTAATATCGATGCTTATATGCTCCAAAAGAAAAATGGTAAAAACTTGAATGATGCGAATTTAGCCAGTACACTGTTGCCTAAATTAACATTTTCTAAAGATTTAAAAGAACTTATAAACATTGTTTTTGAAGAGACATTTAAGGTAAACCAAATGGGACGTAAATACGAAGAAGCCTCAAGAACAGGTCAGTTTCTTTTAAAGTATTTTGTCACGGATAAAAAAGGTTATAAAAAGAAACTTTATCGTTTAAAAGACACCCTTACTTTTTTTAGTAAACGAAGATATGAATATTTAAGTTTTCATGTCACCCAAATAAATACGGACTACTTAAATTTAAAACATGAGGTTTGGTATAATCCTTGGAGTAAGAAAAAAAGTACGGCTTCTTTTGAGGACTTGTATGCAAAAGCTCTTTTAAAAGCAGTAGAAATTATTACTGTTTTAGATAAATATTTTAAAGAGGAAATAAGCTTAAATGAGATGAAAAAGACGTTAAAAGATTATTCTTATATCACAGGCCTTTCATGGCAAGATAAAAGAAAACCAAGTCTTTTTAAAATCTAAAAGGAACTAGCTATAACACTAGCAAGCTTATCAATGTAGTCATCCGTTAAAAGTTTTTCTCTTTCTTCCTTATTAGATAAAAAACCACATTCAATCAAGACGCCAGGAATATTTAATTTCGAATACATATAAATCGTATTAGCAATTTTTTTTACCTCTCTTTTAGAGTTTAATTTTTCATTTAACTGTTTTTGAATTTTTAAAGCAAGTTCTTTATTATCTTTCGTATAAAAGACTTGGGGTCCATAATAGGTTGTATCCTCTAAAAAATTTAAATGAATCGAAAGATAATAATCGGCTTTACTTTCATTGATTTTTAAAATCCGATGGTCAAAATCACTTTTCTTGCGTCTATTAATATCAGGACTGGCTAAATCATAATCTTTATCCCGTGTGAGTAAAACCCGAATTTTTTTTTGTTCAAGCTTTTCTTTTAATTTTAAGGTTATTTTTAAGTTGATATCTTTTTCTTTAATATCACCGACAACAGTTCCCGGGTCAACTCCCCCATGACCGGCATCCAAAATGATAGTCAAAGGTGCTTGACTTCCTTTAACAACATTAAAAGAAGATAAAAAAAAGAAAAACGTAAATAATATTAAACAAATATAATTTCTTTTCATAATTCATTTTACGTTTCAAAGTACAAAAAAAGCCTACAATTTGTAGACTTTTTGACATTTTTAAAAAGAAAATATTAACGTTTTGAGAATTGAGGAGCACGACGTGCTTTTTTAAGACCATATTTTTTACGTTCTTTAACTCTTGGATCTCTAGTAATCATACCAGCTGGTTTTAAAATCTTACGATAAGCTGTATCAGCTGTTTGATCTGTGTTGGCGTCAAATTTTAATAAGGCTCTTGTAATACCTAAACGGATAGCACCTGCTTGACCAGCATATCCGCCACCTTTAACATTAACGGTGATATCAAAACGATTTTCGTTATTTGTTAAAGTGAGTGGTTGTTTTAAGTCTAATACTAAGATTTTATCAGGCATGTATTCGTTTACATCTACACCATTAATTGTAATATTTCCTGTACCACTTGTTAAAGTTACTTGTGCTGTTGCACGTTTTCTTCTACCAATAGCACTCCATGATTGTTTTGCCATAAATTATCCTCCTTAATCTACTTTCAATTCTTCTGGTTTTTGAGCTGTTTGTTTATGATTTTCATCACGATAAACAAATAACTTTTTACCCATTTGTCTTCCTAAGCGTCCATGAGGAAGCATTCCTTTAACAGCACGTTCCATCATTTCTTCAGGATAATTTTGAAGCATTGTACGAGCATTACGTTCTCTTAAGCCTCCTGGAAATCCAGAATGGTTATAATACATCTTATCGTCTAATTTGTTACCCGTTAAACGTACTTTAGAAGCATTAATAATAATAACATAATCTCCACAGTCAACGCTTGGTGTATAAGTAGGTTTATGTTTACCTCTTAAAATTGTTGCAGCTTTTGTAGCTACGCGACCTAATGTCTTACCTTCGGCATCAATGATATACCATTTACGGTCAACATTTTCTTTTTTTTGTAAAAATGTACTCATAATTTTCTTTCCTTTCATCTAATCTTCTCAAAATCCACTTTCCCACGGCAAACTTCTTAAAGATAAAATAAAATGTACCGATTAAAATTATATGCGATTAAAGTACACTTGTCAAACAAAAAAAGAACTTTTTCAATATTTTACATCAACAAGATATAAGCCATTAGGTATCATCACTGAAAAAGTTCTTTTTTGATTTGGGTTATCTAAAGCCTTTTTTATGTCATTTAAAGCGCATTTTCCCATACCTACATCCAAAATAGCCCCGACAAGATGGCGAATCATATAACGATAAAAACCGGTTCCTGTGAAAGTGAAGTAATAATAGTTACCTGCTTTTTTAACATTTATTTTATAAATTGTCGTTTCATAGTTATCACGGTAACCACTTACAAAATTAGTAAAAGTATGGGTTCCTACAAATACTTTGGCAGCTGACGACATAAGACGCCTATTTGGTTTTTGATAAATATAAGCTACATAATCATTTAAAAAAGAATCTTTCTCTCCATAATAAACTTTATAAAGATAAGTTTTTTCCTTAGTATTAAACCGAGCATGAAAATCATCCTCTACCACTTTTAATTCTTTAACAGTCACATAAGGATTTAAAAGCCGATTCATTACATATTTTAATTTATCTGGCGTAATATCTAAAGATAAGGTGAAGGATATACCTTGATTTAAAGCATGAACCCCTCGATCTGTTCTTCCTGAACCTTTTACTTCTACTCGTTGCTTAGCGATTTTACTTAAAACATTTTCCAGTTCATTTTGAACACCGTTACCATCATTGAGTCTTTGGAAGCCTTCGAACTTACTACCATCATAACTAATTTTTCCTAAATATCTCATGCTACACCTCGATAAATTGCCTTTAAGGTTTCGTTAAAAGTAATTTCATGGTCAATTTCATAACCACAATCTTCTAAGTATTTAACAACTTCCACCGTATGAGGCATTTTTACATAGTTATATATTTCATCTTCATAAAAATCTTGGATTAATTTATGCTTTTCATTCTTTGTAAATAAATAAAATTCTTTAACGGTTTCACACACGAAGTTCATATCTTCTTCCAACAAGATAACTTGTTTTTGTTGTTTGTATATTAAATTACGTAAAAGACGTCTAAAATAATCTTTCTCTGCATCAATCATTCCTTCAAAAAAATGGTCACAAATAATTAGATGAGATTTTAAAAGAAGCACCTTTGCCAAACGAACCTTTTTTAATTCTAAAAGTGTCAAATATTTAAGATGTTTGTCTAAAATAGTTTCATTTAATCTCACTAAAGGTAATATTTTCTTAATCGTATCTAAAGGTTCTAAGGTTTCTTCTTTTAAATAATCATCGACAAAAGCCATCGAAGTTGTTTTTTTAGAAGAGACAATGCCAACTTCTAAAGAAGAAGACATACCTTTAAACCGACAACGAAAATTCACCAAAACCGTAAAAGTATCTTTTCTTAATAAGGAATTTAAATTGATGGCCATAACGATTCCTCCAACTCTTCTTTATTTGTACATATTTGATGAGATAACCCATAGTATCCCAGTTGTTTCGATAGGTTTATATAAAACGGTAAAGAAAAACCGAGTCGTTTCATTATTTTTTCTTCTTTTAAAACAGCTTGTGTTTTACCTTCTATGGCAATTTTACCATTTTTTAAAACATAAAGATATTCAAAGTAAAGCGTTTGTTCTACATCATGTGTCACATAAAATATTTTAATATTTTTATTTTTTAAAAAATCTAAAAATAAAAGAAAATCCTTTTCATCTAAATGAAGTTCTTCACAAAAAAGAAAGTCCGGAAAATCTTTAATTTTTTGCCATAAGGCATATTTATAGTCATCTTCCTTTGAAAAAAAGCGACTTAAAAACTCATAGGTATCTTTATCATAGTCCCCTGGTAAATAATTAAATGGTTTCTTTTCACCGAGATAGAAGGAAACTGTCCCATTCGTTTCATATTTCTTTGTTTTTAGAAGAGATTTTAAAAGGAGGCTTTTTCCAGAGCCACTTTCGCCTAGAAGACATACAGAAGATGAAATATTGAAATTTAAATCTTCTATTATCTTAGTATTTTGAACAACCAAATTTAAATTTTGCACTACGAAGTACTTTTCCATATTGATCACTACTAATAGTGTAACGGAAAATAAGGTAAAAAAAAAGAGAAAATTGTCAAAAAAAGTGATTTATTCGTCTTTTGTAGGCATTTTGATAATATATTCTCCTGGTAAACTATACATATACTTTTCTCTTGCATAACGTGCGACATAGTCTTTGTCATGTAATTTTGTCACTTCACTGTTTAAACTTTCTTCTTCAGCTAGTAATTCGTCATAGTAAGCATTTAGGCTTGCGATTTCACTTTTATTAGATGCAATAGAAAGCCAGTCTTTAAAAATTTGTAAGATAGATAAGGATACGACTAAAACAAGGGCAAACGTTAAAACAAAGAATCTTCGTTTTGCTTTAGAAAGCGTTTGTTTTTTCAAATATCATCCCTACTTTCTACGCGGATTATATCACCGATTTATTTTTTTGACAATTTTAAGAGATGAAATTTTCGTGTTTTTTACATTTTTTGACACAAAACTATAAGCTCCAAAGCCTAAAAAAACAAACGTCACAAAATAGATGTGAACAATTCCTCCATTTAAATAATAAAGAATTAAAAGATAACTTAGCGTAATATCTAGAATAAAAAGAAGCGTGGTTAAATATTTTAACCAAACCGGATATGTATCGGTTAATTTAAAATGAAAAAGAGTTAAGATATGAAAGAAAAAGCCAAAACAAAAGGAAGCAAAAAAGGATAAAAGCTGAATAACTTCGTTCATTATTTAAAAAGCTTAGCCATAAAGCCTTCTTCTTTTGGCTTACCTCCATTTTTTTCTAAATATTGATAACTATTTATTTTTCCTTTTATTTTTACATTTCCATCATGAGTATCGAGTTTTAAAAGTTCTAGATTACTTCCTTTTAAAAGCAATGTTCCCATGGTTGTTTCAAGCAAAAATTCTTCATGGTCAAAACTTGTTATTTTTTTAACACCTGTTAAATATATTTCTCGTCTATCAATAATTTTTACTTCATGACTACTAGAAACTAACTGTGGAACACTATCCATATTATCACCCAATAAAGCATATGAACTTAAAAGCAATTTATACCTTAAAAAAACTAGGAACCCCTAGTATTTTTTATTCTTCAGCTTTATTATAAGCATCTAATACAGCGTTTGTAAATTCTGTACGTACATCTGGATTAATTGGATGACATACATCTTTATATTCACCAGTAGCTGTTTTTCTACTAGGCATAGCTATAAATAGACCATTATCTCCTTCAATTATTCTAATATCATGAATAGCAAATGAATCATCTAATAATACAGATGCAATTCCTCTCAATCTTGAATTTTCTTTCGTAATTTTACGAACACTTAC
>CAKOQM010000007.1 GCA_934101275.1 uncultured Bacilli bacterium | reverse complement strand
TAAAAATTTACACACCACTCTTAACAAGGTCGGTTATTTTTTTTAAGCAACAAGAAATATCTTTTGCTATCCTTAAATTGCTAGATAAAAAGAATTCAAATTGATAGTAGAAAGAGATTAAAAAGTAATGTGTCTAGATTTCATGCAATATAGATTAAAACTATTGGGACTATAAATGTTAATATAGAAAGTCATAAATATGTCAAAGTTAAAAAGTTATAATTTTGCGTTTAAAGTTAAAGTAATAGTACAAGCCAAATATTTTTACTAGCTATGATTTACAAAATGTTCTATAGCAAATTTAGAACATTTTTTTGTGAATCACAGTCCCATTTTTTTAGAAAGTCTATTGTATATTTTGTCGAATTATGTTAGTATTTGGTTATACAATAGGAAGGGTAAAGAGTTGTAATGAAGAAAAGTAAGCTTCAAAAAATTATGTTATATGTAGGAGGAACTCTTTTGAGTTTAATACTTTTTTTTAATGTTTATATTATTTTACAAAGTATTTTAAAACCTGCTGAGATTCCATCTTTTTTAGGTTATAAGCCTTTTATTGTCGCGTCTTCTTCTATGGAAAATACAATTTATAAAGGTGATCTTCTTATTGTTAAAAAAGAGGGTGCTTCTAAGGTAGAAGTGGACGATATTATTGCGTATAAAAATAATAAGGATTATATCGTTCATCGTGTTTCTTCTATTACCAATGAAGGTGATTTTGAAACTAAGGGAGATAACAACACAGATAAAGATGATTATGTTGTTTCTAAAAATTCTTTAGAAGGCGTTTATAAGGCTCGTATTCCTTATTTGGGAAGTATTTTACTTTACTTAAGTAAAACAGAGACTTTGATTATTATTCTTCTTACTATTGGACTTCTCGGAACTATCTTGCTTATTTTAGAAGAAAAGAAAAAGTGATGTATCCATTTTTATTAAAAATGTTTACATAAATTGTCGTAGAAAGAGGTGTACAAATGAAAAAAGGTAGAAAGGTGTTAATTAGTGGAATGGCTTTACTTTCTCTTGTTGGTGTAACAGGCTATACAGTTTCTAAAACTTATGCCAAATATGCATCTACAGTAAGCGGAACATCTGATACAGCAACCGTTGCTAAATGGGCTTGGACAATTAATGACAAAGCTTTAGCAAGTGGTGATTTAACATTTAATCTTGATTTATTTAAAACAATCAATGATACAGATAATGCTACAGCTGAAACAGATGTAACAAATAACAAAATTGCTCCTGGTACAAGTGGAAGTTTCAAAATTAGTATTAAAAATGATTCTGAAGTAAATGCTCAATATGCTTATAACTTAACGGAAACAAATGCTGGTAATATTCCAATTGAATATTCAACGGATAAAACGACTTGGAAAACTTTAGCAGAATTTAATGCAGATGCTACTGAAATTGCTGCTGGGGCTACTAAAGATGCCACGATTTATTGGCGTTGGGCTTTTGATGGTGATGATGCTACGGATACGGCTTTAGGTTTTGCTGGTACAGCAACCGTTTCTATTCAAGCTGATTTAACACTTACACAAGTCGACTAATCATGTGGGATTTAGTTCCCATTTAAGTTTCTAAAACTTTTAGAGACTTAAATGAGAGTTAAAAAGGAGGTAAACATGAAACAATCTAAAAACTTTTTTCTTTTGTTGCTTCTTTTTATCATCGTTATTTTGACTGTTTTTTTCACGATTCGTGAGATAAAAC
This sequence comes from uncultured Bacilli bacterium, assembly GCA_934101275.1. Lineage (GTDB taxonomy): Bacteria > Bacillota_I > Bacilli_A > RF39 > UBA660 > Ventrenecus. The sequence continues at coordinate 35,054 of CAKOQM010000007.1, read as the reverse complement.
TAATTGGAAGAACACCGACAGGTAATAAAGACATCTTTAATATTGATTGCAATTGTAAAGATAGTGATGTTTTTTCCGAAACTGATTTTTACGTGAATGATAAAGAAATTTCTTGGCAACAAAATTCTCCTCTTAGAATATTCTCTAATCCAGCTTATGAATTTAAAAGTATTATCGCCCCAGGTTCTTCTAATGCGTATGCTTTTACTGTTAATAACAACAATAAGTTTAAAATCAACTATGCGTTTACCTTTCAAGAAAAAAATGACCATCATATCAATATGAAATATCGTTTAAAGAAAAATAATAAATATTTAACAAAAGGGTATGTGACTTATGAAAATCTTAATTTAGATGATTTAAAGCTCGAGGCATTAAGTCATGACGATTATATCCTTGAATGGAAATGGTTTGATGCCCAAAATGATACGGAAGTAAGTTTTGCCGAAGCCTCTTATGAACTTAAAATAACCCTCAAAGCGGAGAGTGACTTATGAGAAAAATATTAAGCTTTATGCAATATCTTTTCTATGTGTTTTTCTTATGTCTTTTTCTTTTAAACGGTTACTTATTATCTTCAAAATTTCTCTTCCATCAAGAATATCCTTCTTTTTTTGGTTATACCTATTTTGAAGTGCAAACGGGTTCTATGCGTTCGGATATTAAAGAACAAGATATTATTATTGTGAAATTAGATGATTCTTATCAAGTGGGAGATGTTGTGACTTATAAAAGTGGTCATTCTTATATAACCCACCGGATTACCGAGATTAATAAAGATACGATTACGACTAAGGGAGATGCCAATAACGCCCTTGATAATCCAGTTTCAAAAGAAAATGTTGTTGGAAAAGTTGTCAAAATTTTACCAGAGTTTGGTATTTACCTAAAAGTATTAACCGATAAATGGGTGATGATTTTGTTCTTTTTACTTTCTTTATCACTTACGTATTTAGTGTCTCTTTTAGAGAAAAAGGAGAGTTAAAATGAAAAGGAAGTATAAGCACATTTTATTTTTAAGTCTTTATTTACTTTTTCTTGGTATTTCCTTAAAAAGTTTGGCTTCTTATGTGACCCTTATTTATGCCTCTTCTAAAGGAGATGTGGCTAAATTTAGTGTTACTGAGAGTGTCAAAGACATTCCTCTTGATTTAGGCTCTTTAAATGGTTTTAATACTCTTACTTACACTTTTAAAGTAACGAATCAAGATGAAAAACTAAATGAAACACATTATAAATATCGTTTTTATTTAACAACTGGAAAAAACTTGCCTTTAACTTTTTCACTTACCCACATGTCAAGCGAAAATATTTTAAAAAGTGATTTAACGACCGATTATATAGATATATCCTATACTTCTTATGAAGAAAAAGAATATGTCTTACACATTTCTTTAGAGGATAGCTCTTATTTAAACAGTAATAAAATTGATTATGTTGATTTGCATTTCGAGGCTATTCAAGTGGATTAGAAAGGAGACATTATGAAAAGAAAACCACGTTATTCTTTCTTACTTCTTTTTCTTTTTTTGTTTTTAAGTTTGCCTTTGCATTCTTTAGCAAAATATTTTTATCTTCAACTTTATGACCATTATTTAGTGAGTAAAAAATTTTATTTTGAAAGTGATTTACTCAGTCTTGAGGGTGAAAATTATACTTTTGAAAATTATGGGGGAATGGGAGACTACATTTTTTCTTTAAACCTCTTTAACTACCTTAATTTAGAGGATTACAGTGAAGAAGATATTTCTTATGATATATCCTTTTCTTGTAGTCAAAATGTTTCTTGTAAAGAAACGTCAGAAAAAAGTCATGTTTTAAAAGGAGAAAAGGCAAGTAAAGATAAAATAAATATTTTATTAACACCAAATGAGGTTCATGACGGTGAGGAAATTACTTTAAATATAACCGCGAAAACGACATCTTCTTATACTAAAGTTTTAAAAGGAAGTGTGACTTTTAAAGTAAAAAATTATGGTCTTACTTATTTTGTGGAGGATAGTGAGAATGCTTTGTATTTAAAGCTTCACTTAATCAATCTAGAAACAAAATTGCAAAAAGTAAAATTAAGTTTTTCAAAAGATTTACTTTCTATTGATACAACCAATCCTTTGGTTTATGAGGGAAACAATACTTTAGAAAGCGATTATATTAAAGAAAGTGAAATTTCTTTAGACAGTCAAAAAGAAGCGGTGATTTATTTTTATAAAAAAGATATTACCAAGGATTATAGTTTAGCTAAAGATATTCTTAATGTATCTAAAATGGAGTGATGTAAAGTGAAAAAAAAGTATATCGTTTTAACGATTTTGGCCCTTTTTTTATGTGGTACCTTAATGGTTTTACTTTCTAAGACTTATGCAGATTCGGATGTAATAGGGGAAAATACCATTTTAACCACTTTAAAAGATAATTATGACGATTTACATTTAGATGTGACGTTTCAAAGTGGCACGGAAGATGTTATCACCTCAAAAACCGTTACCTTAACGGCAAATAGTATCAATGGGTATATTACTCTTCCATCTTCATTTAAAGAAACGACGTCATTTCTTTCTGATAAAATAAAGGAACAATTAGATGATGAAACGTTTATTGCAAGTGATGGTTATACCTATTCTTTTACGGGTTGGAAAATAAAAGACAGTAGGGAATATCTTCCTTCTAAAACGGTTTTTCAACCAGGAGATATTATTTCTTATGATGATTTAAATGTAAATAATAATGGGACGCTTATTCTAGAGGCTATCTTTGGTCGCGTTACTTTTTTACAAAATAAATATACGGGTCGTTATTACACTGATTATTGGCTTTATGATAAAGAAACCACGGAGGATGGTCGTTATGAAAAAACAGGAGCTTGGAATTATACTTATGAAAATAATCTTTTAAGGATTAATAAAGGAATTGATGTTCATAACCCTTTAGCCTCTCTTGATTTAGCTTATTATATTTTTACTGAAGAAAAAGAAAGTCTTTATTACAATCCTTATTTAAATGTGATTATGCTAACAGGAGACTATGATTATGTCAAAAGTTCTTCCGTGGCTCAGAAAGAAAATCATTACTTTACGGATTATGCTAAGTATAGTAAGACGTTTACTAAAAATAAGGAAACCTTTACTGCCCTAGATGAGGCATACGATAGCAGTAAAAACTATGTTTGGGAAGATTATGTAGCCCAAAAAAGTGTTTGGGGTGGTTATCTTTTAACCACGGATGCGACACCTTCTGTGACTTATAAAAGTTTAGGTCATACCAATTATAATCTTTATTTTAATGGTTTTGGTTATTCGGATGCCGTTTATACTTCGATGCGCTTAGATAATGTTAACTGGGGTAGAATGCCGAATGATACGACAAAGCGCCCATTAAAGACGAGTCCATCTAATATCTCTTCCGAGACAAATTTTACTTCTCGAAGTCGAACTGAAAAAGGAAAAGGGCTTCTTTTAGAAATTACACGCCGTAATAAAAAAACGGATGCGGGAAATGGGTATGTCATTCGGACAAATGATTTTGAATACGCTGTTGTTAACGGTAATGAATTTGGTTCTATGCAAAATGGTTGGGTTGGAAGTTATGATTTACCGTATGATTTTCATTGGTATATTGGTGGAAATACTATTATAAATGGTTATATTACCTTAGGGGTTACCACGACGAATGCCACTTTTGATATGCAAAGTAATATGGATTATTACTTAACTGTCACTGGTGGTAAAATTGTGGGCATTTATGGGGCTTCCGCAAGTACAAGGTCTTATGATGCCGGAAACCGGTTTATAAATATTGTAGGGGATAAGGGAAATAGTACCACGTCAAATCCGCAAGTAAGAACAATTTATGGGGCCGGCAATGTATCTAGCTTAACAGGCAATACATCGGTAAATATTATTGGTGATACCAATATTTTGGGAAATGTCTATGGGGGTGGTTATGTTTACTCGGCAACCCTATACGGAACCAGTAACGTTAACATAAAAGATAGTACCATCGCGGGGAGCGTTTATGGCGGTGGTTTTAATGGAAATGTTGAGACCGACGAAAATGGCAAGGGAGGCTATGTTAATTTAAACATTACGTCTTCTCTTGTTAAAGGAAATATCTTTGGTATTGGTCAAGGAGGAAGTCAAAGCTTTTTCATGGAGTATCCAAAATCTTTTTCGAAAAGCACAACCTATAATTATTATCCTTGGGATACCGAAAAACTTTTACCTACCGATAGTGACTTTGCCTCTTTAAAAAATTCTTTATATGGTGATTATGATACCGACTGGTCCTGGGAAAAGCCTGCGACAGGCTTTCCTTTCATGGTTCTTGATGAAACAAGCAGCGAGTATGGTATTGTTTGCACCTCAGCTTATAAAGGTATTCGGTGGATTTCTATGGCCGCGGACAACATTACATTTAGTCGTTCTCGTAATTTTAGTTATTTATCGCTTGCTTATGCTAGAAAAGATGTTACCATCCAAATTAATGATAGTACGATTGGAACATCTTCTAATAATCTTGGTAATATTTACGGTGGTGGTTCTATCGCCGTCGTTCATGGGGATATTAAAATTGATTTAAATCATTCTACCGTGTATGGGACGATTTATGGTGGGGGTGACGGAGCTTCCAAACCAAGTGATGTTAAAATGTATGGACCTATGAAAGAAGAAGGGTACACGCCCCCAAGTTATACCTATAAAGAAGATGGTACAGTGGCCATCGCAGGAAATGAATTCGTAGGCAAATTGCCTTATTTAGGTGAGTTTTCGTGGACAAGTGATAAGACGGTTAAAGAGATGGGTGGTATTGACTATGACAATAAAAAATTATGGTCTTATAATGCCGAAGGTTTAGGCTCTGTAAAGGGAAGTATCACGTTAACGATTCAAGATTCTACGCTTTCTAAAAATGTCTATGGGGGTGGTAATGAAGGTTATGTAAATAACGGGATAACGTTGAATGTTATTAATTCGACAATCGCTGATACGGTTTATGGTGGTGGTAATGAAGGTGAAGTAACAGGTGACATTACAGTTACCTTAAAGGGAGTTACTTCTAAAGAAGTGTATGCGGGAAGTTACGCTGCTGATGTAAACGGGAGCACATCTTTAAATGTGTTAGATAGCCAAATATCCCAAAGTGTTTATGGCGGGAACAACAGTGATGGTATTGTTTCTAATAACATTACGGTAACGCTTAAAGGAACCACTAAAGTTATGAAAGATGTTTTTGGGGGTGGTAACTTAGCAAGTGTTGGAACCTCGAAAGAGAGTAATTCTTTGGTAACGGTTAATGTATATGGCGGCTCTATTTCAGGCGATGTATATGGCGGAAGTAACGTTTCTAAAGTATTCGGGGCTACCAAAGTCAATATTGGGGGCGAGAATGAACAAAATTTAAGTATTAAAGGTACCCTTTTTGGCGGTGGTAAAGCCTCATCAGCTGGAACGGATACCTATGATTATTCTTATATTGCTGTTACCAATGGCACGACTTTAAATATTGATGGTGAAGGTTACGAAACTTTTAAAATAGAGGGTAGTATCTTTGGTTCTGGAAATGCCTCGACAACAGAAGGGGAAAGTAACATTTCTATTAAAAATTATGGGTCAGAAAATAACATTCAAAAAAATATTTCTTTTCAAAGAGCTACAAAAATTATTTTGGAAAATTCTTATGTGGAACTATCTGGAACAACCGATAGAACTAATGAGTTTGCAAGTGAAATATTTACACTCAGTCGAATTGATACTTTCGTTTTAAAAGGTAGCAGTACTTTATATTTACAAAATGGTACCAACTTAGTAAAACAACTAGAAAGTAGAGATGATAAAAATAATTTTATGCGTAAAGATAACGTTTCGAATTATCTTTATGTCATGCAAGGTAAAAATATTAAAATAACTACTTCTCAAGATGCTTCTAGTTATGGTTCTGTTTTGGGTATGAGTTTTTTAGGCCTTTACGATAAAAATGGTGAAGATTATATTTTCGGCCTTTATGACAAAAATTTAACTTTGGGACAAGAAGTAAGTAGTGATATATCAAATACGTTTAATCTTGGAACCTATGTTTTGGGAGCCCATAGTAGCAATTATGAAGAAAATGGATTTATCACACATGTTTTACAAGATAATCGTTTAGCAAACGAAACTATTAATCCAACCCCAAATGATCAAAATTATCATTTTTGGCGCTTGGGCAGTGAAACTGAGGTTATTAATATCGGTCTTAATGCAAGTAAGTATGAAACACTCGGTAAACATACCAAAGTTACTTTATCTTCGGCCAATCAAAATACCACTTATTTTATTAAATCTATCAATACCGAAAACTTTACAGGTGAACTTTTAAATCCGAATGAGTTGAAAAGTTATTATGCCAATCAAAATGATGCCAATAATAAAATGGCTTTAACGATGAGAGTGTCCGGTAGTGAGTGGGAAAGTGAAAAAGAATACTTCTTTACTTCTTTAAATTCTGGTACCGTAAGTAGCGAAGAGGCTTTTAAAACGTCCAATGTCATCTCGGCACCCAGTTTAGAGTTTTATTTAAATAATGCTAAAAATATTAGTGAAGAAGCATCAAAAGGAACGATTACGATTCGCTTAGTAGCGGAACGAAGAATAAGTGCCCTAGAAATAGAAACGAAAGATATTGTCTTTAATATTAATGTAAAAACAATGGTTTATGATGATATTGACTATGAAACAAACTTGATTAGTGGCCGGCAAGCGATTCCTTTCGCGACAACATCGGTTAGTATCAGTCCATATTCGTCTTTATCTTTATCTGTCATTGCAACAGGTAAAAGTCTTAATATTTATGAAAATAAAACGTATCATCGATATTTAACCAGTAGTGTTTCTTTGCCTTCCAATACTAAAATCACAATGATAGATTTATCAGGGTCTAATTATGTGGATAAAACAAGTAGTAAAAATCCTAAAACGTATTATTACATTGTTTCAAAAAGTGATGTTCAAAATAATACGTTAAATTATCCTTTAAGTTTATTTAGAGAAATGGGTACTTATGACACCCACTATCTTTATGATGATAAAACAAGTTATTACAGCGATGGCTATATTTCAGAAAACTTCTTGTTTTATATCGATTTTGAAGATGTAACAACTCCTTTAGAGGTTAAAAATGATTATTCACTAGGGTTTTTAAATCTCTTAGATGATAATACTCCTTTAATTCGTCCCAATACGAGTACGGTTCAAACGACTCTTTATAACGTTGTGAGTCCAACCGATACCTTTAATTTTAAAACTATCACTCTTGATAAAGACAGTTACTATCCTAAAGATAATGTGAATGTTTATTTAGAAATTGATACGAAAAATAAAATGATTGAAACAAGTTTACAAGATAAATCTTTAGCTTTAGACGTCTTCCTTTTAAAAGAAGAAAATGGTGTGTATACTTCCGTTTCCTCCTCTTCTTTAATGGGGTTAGAATTTAATTTAGATAATAAAACCTATACCCCTTTGGCAAGTGGTGAAGGCAAGTTTTTCCTTTCTTCTAATGTAACGAATCTTGCCAAAGATTTAAAAATTAATTTAGAAAAGGCTCCTTTAGAAGCGGGAAATTATAAAATTCAATTTAATCTTTATGTGACCGGCCAAAATTTCATTAATAATGAAGTAATGCTTTCTTCTTATTCGCATATTTTTGAAATAAAGGATACGAGTTATGGTTTGAAGGTTGAAGCGAAAAAAGAACAAAGAGTTATTGATACTTCAAAAGAAGAAAACCATTTAGATTTTACTTTGACGTATCAGTCTTCTTTAAAAAATCCTAACATTCGCGTAAGTTTAAAAGATAAACAAGGTAACTTAGAGGATATTACTTCCTTCGTTCAAAATGATTTAAAAAGTACGACAGAAACCCATATCTTTAAGCTATTTACAACGCCCACTAAAACAAATGAGGGAAGCTTTATTTTTAAAGATAATATAAAAACAGGTGCTTATGATTTTATCTTTGCCCTTTATGATGAAGACAAATATATAGGGGAAACTTCTTTAAATATTATTATTAAGTAAAAAAGTGCTGTTAAAGCACTTTTTTTATGATATCCTAATTAGGGAAGTTGGTGTTACTATGTTTGAAACAGAAATTAATGAGGAACTAGAAAATAAAGAAATTCAAAAAGAGATTATTGAATATTATTTGATGAACAAAAAGCCCAAGAGCTCTTTTAAGGAAATATTTGCTACCTTAAAAAAGGAACAACAAGAAAATATCTATGATTGTTATGAACTATTTAAAAGAAAAAGAAATGTAACAGAACTTCAAAAAAATATTCTAGAATTTTTACAAGAATACTTTACGAATATGACTTCTTTTCACTTACATATTTTTGATGAAATAAAAGAAAAAGGCTATTCGAAGGAGTATGATATATCACTTATTCTAGCTGGTATTTTGTTTAGTTATAAAGAAAATGGTGAAATAAGATTTACCGTTTGTGAAGAAGTTATGGACTTATTTTTAAAAAACATTCAAGAAAAGGAAAGAAAAAATATTATTGAACAAAGTGTCAGTGGGTTAGTTGTTATGCTTTTAAAGACTTATGGTATTGTTTCTTTAGATCTTTTAAAATATTACTTAGATAATATTTATTATATTAAAATAAGTAAACAGAGTATAGATAGTTATCTTTCTTTTTTAAAGTGTTCTTTTTTAAGTTACAATAACCAAAAATATTTTTTTGAAGAACATTTAAAACCTTCTGATAATCTTTCTTTTTTGGATAACAAAAATCCCGTTATTTTAACTAGAGAACAACTTGAAAATTATTTTTTTAAGGTGATAAATTTTTTAAATGCTATCGCCGATGTTTCACCAAAATTAAAGATTGAAAAAGTTTATGACTATCTTTTGAACCATGTTTTTCTAAAACCATTTGAAGTAATAGAAACGGCAAATGAAATGGAAGAAAAGTTTAAATTAAAACCTTCTGAAACCACTTCTTTAGCGACTATTTTCTTAGAGAGTAGCTCTTGGTTACGTTATTTTGTTTTTGAAGGACGAACAGAAGGCGAAAAAGAGGCTTTAGGCTACGTGGTAAAACAAAAGCCAACTAAAAACACTTTATGTTCCTTTTTAAAAGGTTTACCTAAATCCAGTTTAGAAACTTTAAAAGATTATTATAGTGTAGAAGATTTAGAAGATTTAAGAGATGCGATTCTTGAGGCTTTTCAAGAAGAAGTCTATGAATATTTTTCTTCGTATGATGAATTTTTAAACAATTTAAATAAAAATAATCAAGAATATAAAAATGATATAGCTGTAGGACTTATTACGAGTGGTTATTTTTTCCTTTATAAGCAAAACAATCGTTTATATATAGGTGTACCAAAAGAAATTATTTATCTTAAGAAGAAAATAAGTGAGAATGATATGGTTTGGTTGGATGATGAATCTTTATCTTATGATGATATTTTTGATGAAAATGAGGCATTACCTTTTTAAGATTTTGGCTTACAATTTATAGGTATCTAAATTAATTGCATCTCTTTGAGATACTATTAACGTTATTAAAGTATATCTACCCAGAAACAAGTTTAGTAATAGATTTCATTTTAATTTATACAAATTGTAAAGGAGAGATTATGAAAAATAATGGGGACGTGGTAAAACAGGGACAATATGGCAGGTTCTTATAGTGGTATCGTTAATATAGAAGAGAGTTGTCCTGTGAGAGGGTTCAAATCCCTTGACTACCATCAAACGTAAAAGAGCTTTCAAAAGTTCTTTTTTTTCTGGCTTATAACGAGAAAGTGTGTTATTATTATTTCGTTATTGTATGCTTATAATTTGCTTTAAATTATATAGTATGCCAGTATTTGCCCATTGCAAATGTGGTTCGAATGAATTCCAAAATTTAGAACAGTTTTTGCATGTGTGTAAAAGCTGTTTTTTTAGAAAGAAGGTATGATATGGAAATAAAATTTAAAGTTAATTCTTTTAAAAGAATGGAAAATCCTTATGATCCTAAAAGTGATCGTACAAAGTATCTTTGTTATGTTAACGCCAAAGATATACCGGATGAATTTATTCATTGGATGAACACAAATCCTCGAGAACAAAAATTAAGTACTAATGTTGCCAAGTCAATTTGTGAAAGCTTATTAAATAACAAAAATGATTTTCATGAACTTAATCGGGGAATTGTTTTATCCGCAGATAAAGTGAAATATGATAATCAAATAAAAGAAGTTACACTAACTTTTGAAGATGAAAGAATACATGGTAATATCGATGGTGGTCATACGTTAAGGATTATTTTACAAAATAAAAATAATTTAACACATGATAAATATGTTTTTTTAGAAATTTTTACAGGTATTGAAAATACGGTAGAACTAGCAGAAGCAAGAAATACATCGGTACAAGTTACACAAGCTTCTATTGAGGAATTAAAACAAAGTTTTGAATGTATTAAAGAATGTTTAAAGGATGCCTCTTTTTATAATCGTATCGCCTATAAGCAAAATGAATTACAAGATGAAAAAAATATTATTGATGTTCGAGAGGTTATCGCGATTATAAATATGTTTAATCAAAGACTTTATCCTAATAATGATCCGAATAATATAACGCATCCTATTCAATCTTATACAGGTAAAGAAACGAGTTTAAATAATTACTTAAAAATAGATAAAAAAGAAAGAGACAAAATTATTCATAACATGAATGATGTTATTCCGACTATTTTTACTTTATGGAATAAAATAGAAGTTGAATTTGCTGATAAAGGTAAAAAAGCTAAGAAAATATATCGAACAAAAAAATATTCAAAATATAATAATGGGTATATTGTCAATCGTTCTTTGTTTGGAAATGAAGAGATGGATTATTTTGTCCCCAAAGGTCTTTTATATCCTTTAGTAGGTTCTTTTAGAGCTTTAATAAAGGTAAATAGTCATGGAAAATATGGCTGGAAAAAAGATCCTTTAGATGTTTGGGAAAACTTAGGACCAGACTTAGTAAAAACGATATTAAATGCTTCTACCGATTTAGGAGATTCACCAGATACTGTTGCTAAGGCTAGTAATACCTGGGATATCTTATATAAAGCCGTTTTAATTTATTCTATTTACTAACAAATAATAAAAAAGTATACAATGACGCAAGAAGGGAGAAAACTCTTTTCTTTTTTTATCCTTTTCATTATTAAAAGTTTGTGCTTTATTGTTATTTGTATGCTACAATAATGTTACAGTTTTTTTGATTTATACCTTGTCAATAATTAAGGTTGTATGGTATGATGTGTTCGGTTTGAAAGTGAATGTGTAGTAAGGTGTGGTAGTAATGAATAATCAAGTGGAAACTATGGAGAAAAATTTATCTTTTTCTTTAAGTAAAAGAATGTATTTTTTTATCAAAAGATTATTTGATATTTTAATGTCTATTATAGGAATTATAGCCATGATTCCTATAGCTTTAATTGTTAAAATTTCTTATATGTTAACGGGTGATTTTAATAGTATTTTTTATAAACAAAAGAGAATTGGAAAGAATGGAGAGGAATTTAATTTTTATAAATTTAGAAGTATGGTTCCTAATGCAGATGAAGTTTTAAAAGAATTACTAAAAAATGATAAGAGACTTGCTGATGAATATAAAATAAATAAAAAACTAGAACATGATCCAAGAGTAACTAAAATGGGAGATATCCTTAGAAAAACCTCTCTCGACGAATTACCTCAGGTTATCTGTATTTTTAAAGGAAATATGTCTGTGATAGGAAATAGACCTTATTTACCACGTGAAAAAAAAGATATGAAGGAGTATTATGCTGATATAGTAAAAACCAAACCAGGACTTACAGGTTTATGGCAAGTTAGTGGCAGGAGTGACATTACTTTTGAAGAACGTTTAAAAATAGAACAATCTTATTCAAATGAGCTCAGTATAAAACTTGATATCAAAATATTTTTTAAAACATTTAAGGTTGTTTTTACTCATAAAGGAGCTAAATAACTGAATAAATTTTATTTTATTAAAAAAATTAAATGTTATATATAATATGTTTATAAATAAAATTAGTAATTTTATATTTGAAATTTTGGACGTTGAAATATATGATATGTATCATATTTTTGTTTTTATACTTGATGAAAGAGAGTTTTGATCTATAATGTTGATGTGTTAATTTTTGATATAAACGTAAACGGAAAGAAGTGAACTTATGAAAAAGAAAATTAAAGATAAAAATATAAAAGTTTGTCTCGTAGGATCCTCAGGTGGTCATTTAACTCATTTGTATATGTTAAAGCCATTTTGGAAAGATATGGATAGATTTTGGGTGACTTTTGATAAAACTGATGCTAATAGCATTTTGAAAGATGAAAAAGTTTATCATTGTTATTTTCCAACGAATAGAAATATAAAAAATTTGTTGAAAAACACTATATTAGCTATCAAAGTTTTACATAAGGAGAAACCAAACTTGATTATTTCTTCAGGTGCAGCTGTTGCAGTTCCATTTTTTTGGCTAGGAAAATTAAGAGGGGCAAAAACAATTTATATTGAAGTGTTTGATAGAATTGACAAACCCACTTTAACAGGTAAATTAGTTTATCCAGTAACAGATAAATTTATTGTACAATGGGACGAAATGAAAAAAGTCTATCCAAAATCAGAAAATTTAGGAAGTATATTTTAGGAGGTGTTTTATGATATTTGTTACGGTTGGAACTCATGAACAGCCATTTGATAGACTATTAAAATATATAGACCAAATGATTGAAAAAGGCATTATAAAAGAAGAAGTGGTAGTACAGAAAGGTTATACCGATTATGAGCCTCAAAATTATAAAGCAAAAAAATTGATTTCTTATGATGAAATGAGATTGAACATTGAAAATGCACGTATTGTTGTTACACATGGCGGACCTGCCAGTTTTATTGCACCTTTGTCTATGGGGAAAATACCAATTGTTGTTCCAAGAAAAAAAGAGTTTAATGAACATGTTAATAATCATCAGTTAGATTTTTCTAGAGAAGTCGAAAAAAGAATGAAAAATATTATTGTAGTAGAAAATGAAGATGAAATGTTTGAAGCTATATTAAATTATGATGAAAAGGTAAAAAAAATGAATAAAGTGAATTTTTCAAATAATGAAAAATTTTGCCTAGAAATCACAAATATTGTCAACAATTTATTTGACAAATAAGAGGGGGACCTATGAAAGAAAAATTATTATCGGTTATAATTCCAATATATAATTCAGAATTGTATCTTAGATCTACTCTCGATTCAATCGTTAATCAAACTGTATTTAACGAATTAGAAATCATTTTAGTTAATGATGGATCTACAGATCAATCTAAGTATATATGTCAAGAGTACAGTAATCGCTACAAAAACATTTTTTTGTATAATCAAGTAAATTTAGGAGTATCTCAAGCAAGAAATACCGGTTTAAAAAAGGTTACTTCTCAATATGTAACTTTTTTAGATTCGGATGATTATATTGAAAACAATTTGTATGAACAAGAATTAGAGGAAATAAAGAATAAAAACCTTGATGTATTAATTGTTGATTTTGAAAAAAAACACGAAGATGGAACTGTAAAGAAATACAGAAAAAATTTTATTAAAGAATGGAATAACAATCAAGATTGTATGTGTGATTTTTTTAAGGGGCTAATTGGAGGACAAGTTGTAGATAAGGTTTTTCGAACTGATATAATAAATGGTATAAAATTTTCTGATAAATACAAAATAGGCGAAGATATGATGTTTACGTTTTTGGCTTTAAGTAGATCTTCAAAAGTGTATATGGATACTAATATTTGTGGTTATCAATACATTGTTAGAGAGTCATCAGCAATGACGGGCAAGTTTTCTGAAAAATATTTTGACCCTATTGATATTACGACTGAGATGGTAAATGCATACTCTGAAGATAGTATTGTATATAAATATGCTTATGCCCATTATATTCATGAGTTATGTAAAGTAATTGAGTATGTATATAGACACGATGCTCAAAAAGAATATACAGAAAAAGTTTTACAAATTCTTAATCAAATAAAAAAATATTCATTATTTGATGCATATAGATGTTTAATAAAAAAACAATTTTTAGGCTTTTTGTTGATTAGATTTTCCCCCAGTGTATATTTGCTTTTTCATAAAATAATGCATATTGGATAGGAGGAGTTGAAAATTTATGAAAGTTTCTATTGTTATTCCTGTTTATAATGTGAAAAAATATGTAAAAAAATGTTTGAAATCATTAATTAATGGAATAGGTACGAGAAAATTTGTTGAAGTCATTATCGTAGATGATGGTTCAAGTGACGGCTCAGAAGTTATAGTTGACGAATATCAAAAACGTAGTAACTTTAAAGTTTTTCATAAGCAAAATGGTGGATTATCGGATGCAAGGAACTATGGATTATCTAAAACAAATGGTGAGTATGTTATTTTTATCGATTCTGATGATGAAGTTGATTCGAATTTATTTGGCGACTTACTTGACAATATTTTAAAATCAAATTCTGATGTTTTGCTATGGGATGCTAAGATTATTGATGAAGAAAGTAACTTTATAAATTCAAAGGATAATGAATATTACACTCATCGAGGTTTAGTTAATATGGAAGTTTATGATGGAATAGCTGCTATCAGCCATCAATTAAATAATCATTTTGATTTTGTTACAACGGTTTGGTTGGGAGCATATAAGAAAAGCTTTTTAATAGAAAATCAATTATACTTTGAGAAGGGTTTATTGCATGAAGATGAATTATGGACTACAAAAGCTCTTTTATTATCTCAAACTGTTGAATATTATAATAGTCCCATTTACCTTTATCGTCAAAGAAGTAATTCTATAATGAATAGTCAGGCTAAAAGTTATGAGCGAAATTTAAAAGATATAATTTATATATATTCGTATTTATTTACATATATTGATTGGAAAAATTTAGATTTAGATTTTAGTAAAAAATTAAAAGGGAATTTATCTAGAAGGTATTTACATTGCTTGTCTAAATTTGACGCATATAAATATAAAAAACAGTTAAAAAAGATTAAAAAAGTAGAACTATTAAAAAATTCTTATAGATTAATTGATAAAATAAGATGCTGTCTATTTGTTTTTTCACCATTTTTATGTTGTAAGATAAAATGATTGGAGAAATATTCTATGAAAATAAATGTTAAGGATTTGGTTACTTTTATTTTATTAACAATTTTTTGCACTATTAGATTTTGGGGAGTTAATCTAGTTTGGTATATTAATGTTGCAATAAGGTTAATTATAATAGTATTTTTAATATTAAGTAATAATTTAAAGATTAAATATACAAAAAAATCGTTGAAATTTTTTAAAATAACCATGTTACCAATTATGTTGATTTTAGTGTATAGTTGTGCATTATGGCTTTTAAATGGTGATTTACCAGCTTTTAATGTAATAACTAACCTGTTTTCTTCGAGTATATACTTATTGATTGATGCTATTTTTGCAATTCTTTTATATTCTGAATATAAAGAAAAAAGTGTTGATATGTTTGTAAAAAGTGGTTTTGTTTCTTATATAATAGGTTCAGTTATTCCTTTAGTTTTCAAGTTTAAAAGTGCTGGGTTATTGTATTTGCTTACATCATATTCGACAAATTATGATTTATTATATTTAACGGAAGTAAATGACTTAACTTTTGGTATAGGGTTTTGCATGTTGTATTATTTATTTTTTGATACAAGGGATAAGAAGCACAAAAAAATTAATATAATATTATGTTTTCTTTTGATTTTTTGGGGATTAAAAAGAATTGAAATTTTTGCCTTGATATTATGTTATTTGTTTTATAAATTTATTTTAAAGAAATTTTCTTTGTCAAAAGCTTCTATTATTGCTACTATATCAGTTTTAATTGTTTCTTACGCTTATGTTATGTTCATTCACAATAATGAATTAATTTCCTTGGCTGATAAATACGACATTAATTTTATGGGAAGACTTACAACATATCAATTTGTAGCGGATGAATATTCTGATTTTTCTCCATTATATTTAGGAATTGGATTTGGTTATATTGACGAAATTTTAGATGATTTGGTAAAGGCAAATTATCGTATTGGCTACATTCCAGTAATTTCACTGCATAGTGATATTTTAAGAATGTATATTGGAATAGGTTTTATTGCTTTTGGACTTTGGATTATATACCAAATAAGATTGAAAACAAAAATTATTCAGAATAAAATTGATTGCAATTGTGCTAAAGCATATTTACTATATACCGTATTTTTGTTTGTACTTTATCTAACTGACAATACTTATAGTTACCCTATAACGTTTAGTTTATATTTAATATGTACTTTAGCAACTTTAGAAAAGGAGTAATATATGAGTAAAAAAAAGTTAAATATATGTATAATTAGTATATATTTTGGAAAATTACCAGAATGGATAGATGTTTGGTTCAAAACTGCTTCATATAACGATGAAATTAATTTTTTATTTGTAACTGATCAAAATATTACAACTAAATATAATAATATAAAAATTTTAAATATGTCATTTTTAGAATTCAAATCATTAGCAATAAAGAAATTAGATTTTAATATAAAATTGGAGACTCCTTATAAATTATGTGATTATAAAGAGGTATGGGGATTAATATTAGAAGATGAATTAAAAAAATATGATTATTGGGGTGAGTGTGATACCGATGTTGTATTTGGCAATTTACAGCTTTATTTTAAAAAATATCAGTTATATAAATATGATAAATTTGGATGTAGAGGGCATTTGACTTTATATAAAAATAACAATGAAGTAATTAATCGCTATAAGTTAAGTGGTGGTTGGTTTGGAAGCTATAAAGAAGTGTTTAAATCTAATATGATTTGGGCATTTGATGAAACACCAGGAATAAATGCAATATACCAAAAGCACGATTTTCCATATATGGATGATATACTGTTTGGAGACGTAGATGTAAATTATAGTGACATAAGATTAGTTGATTTTGATTGCAATTGTCCACCTAATTATTTGCAGCAGATTTTTTATTGGTCCAATGGTTCTTTATTGAGAAAATATGTGAAAGATGGAAAAATTATGAATGATGAGTTGATGTATATCCATTTACAAAAAAGAAAAATGCTTAAACCTGATTTTGATGTTGATTGTTCAAAAGAATTTATAATCACAAATGGTAAGTTTATTAATAAAGATTTTGAGATTAAACTTTCTGATTTTGAAAAATATAATAACAGGAATGATAACTTACGTTTAAAGAAAAAATTTGGTGGCAAATACAAAAAGGATTTAAGATTTTATTGGTTAGGAAGAAGATTTTTAAATTTAAAATATGAAACTAAACGAAAAATCAAAGAATCTTTTATTTATAAATTATTAAAGAAAGGAAAATAGTTATGTCAAAAATATTAAAACATCTAAAAAATGGAACTTTATTTTTTATAATTAGGGAAAAAATATTTCATAAGATAATAACTTTTTTTACAAAAAATGAGCGTGTAACGATTGTTGTTACTCAAAATTATCATTATAACAAATTGAAAAGGAAATTTAAAAATACGATAGATAAGTATGAAAGCAATTTGAGCAAAGAAAAATCTAACATTGTTTGGTTTTGTTGGTTGCAGGGGTATGATAGTGCGCCAAAATTGGTAAAAGCATGTTTTAATTCTTTGAAAAGAAATATGACAAATCATAAAATTGTTTTTTTATCAGAAAAGAATATTGATGATTATATTAAATTTCCTGATTATATTAAAAATAAATATGTAAAAGGAAATATAAGTAGAGCACATTATTCAGATTTATTAAGAATTTCACTTTTATGTGAATACGGTGGTATCTGGATTGATTCGACTGTTCTTTGTACTTCGAGTACTTTCGCAACATATATTAGCTCATTACCAATGTTTGCTTTTAAACAAGTGGACTTAAATCAAAAAGGACTACAGCCTATTGTTGCTTCAAATTGGTTAATAGCCGCTGAAAAAAATAATGAAATCTGTTTATTGACAAAAAAACTTTTGTTTGAATATTGGAAAAAGTACAATTATGCTATCGACTATTTTATATTTCATTTTTTCTTTCAAATGGCAACTGAAAAATACTCTGAATCATGGGAGAAAGTCCCTTGCTTTAATAATATAAATCCGCATATAATGCAATTTGAATTAAATAATTATTATTCAGAAGAAAGATGGAATCAAATTACTACATATAGTGGATTCCATAAACTTAATCATCATTTTGATTACGATAATAATAATACTATTTATTCAAAAATTATTGATAAGTATTATGTAGATGAGGAATCGATTGAAAATGAAAGTTAAAGAAAATAATATAAAAAATAAAATTATGAGTGGATTATTTTGGAAATTTTTCGAAAGAATTTTAGCCCAAGGGGTTTCATTTCTTGTTTCTGTGGTTTTGGCACGGTTATTAACTCCAAATGATTATGGAATAGTTGCTATAATCTTAATTTTTATTTCATTAGCTGATGTATTTGTAACTAGTGGATTTAGTACAGCACTTGTTCAGAATAAAAATGCTACGATAAAAGACTTTTCTACTAATTTTTATTGCAGTTTGTTTGTTTCAATTGTGATATACATGGTACTTTTCTTTCTAGCACCAGTAATTTCTAAATTTTATAATAGTCCTGAACTTTGTTTAGTGTTGAGAGTATTTGCTTTAAGAATACCATTAAGTGCATTCAGTGCAATTCAGCATGCTTATGTGGAAAGAAATATGCTGTTTAAAAAATATTTCTTTTCCACGTTATTTGGTACGTTAGTATCCGGAGTTGTTGGAGTTATACTTGCTTATTTTGGCTTTGGAGTATGGGCGTTAGTAGCACAATATTTAACAAATACATTTATCGATATTGTAGTTTTGCTAATTACAGTTCCTTGGAAACCAACTTTAGAATTTTCATATAATTCTGCTGTTAAAATGATGAAATATGGTTGGAAAATATTTGTTGCCGATTTTGCTGGTACTTTTTTTGAACAATTGCGTTCTATAATTATAGGTAAGGCTTATACATCTGCTGATTTGGCATTTTACAATAAGGGAAATCAATTGCCAACATTAATTACTTCAAATGTTGGCTCATCGATTATGAGCGTATTATTTCCTGCTATGGCTAATTTTAATGATGACTTGGAAAAAGTAAAATATATAACGAAGAGAGCAGTTAAAATAATGGCATATGTAATGTTTCCTTTATTATTTGGCCTTGCTGCGGTATCTAAACCGTTAGTGGAATTTTTATTTACAGATAGATGGATAATGGCTGTTCCATATGTTAGAATACTAAGTATTGCTTATGCTATAAGCTTAATAGGTTCAATAAGTTTGCAAGCAATAAAGGCGATAGGCAGAAGTGACATACTGTTAAAATTAGAAATAATAAAAAAACCTGTTTATTTCCTTTTATTAATTATAGGAATGAAAATCAGTGTCATTGCTGTTGCCTTAACTATGGGAATATATAATATTTATGGAGCAATAGTGAATGCTTCTGCGTTGAAGTCAGTAATTAAGTACGATTATAAATCACAGTTGAAGGATTTATTACCGGCGTTATTTTTATCAGGAATAATGTTTATAATTGTATTGAGTTTGCAAAATATCCCATTAAGTCCTATTTTTGTGATATTAATACAATTGATTGTAGGTGTTGCTGTTTACATTATATTATCCGTTATAACAAAACAAGAATCGTTTAGCGAAATAATTAATATCTTAAAAAAAGAGGTGAAAAAAAGAAATGAAAAGCAAAATTGATTATTTTTTAATAAGTTTTAAAGCAAATATAATGACCTTTTTTTCTCTTTTTTTTAAAATTGATAATGAAAAAATTATTGTTGATAATTTTTTAGGCAAAGGTTATGGGGACAACGGTAAATATATTATTGAAAATCTTCATAAACTTAATACTTCCTATAAAATAATTTGGGTAGTTAGAAAAATGGATGAAGAAATGCCAGATTATATCAAAAAGGTTAGGTATGGCTCATTTAGATCATTGTATCATTATGCTACTTCAAAGATTTGGATAGATAATGTTAGAAATAATATAAAACCGAAGAAAAGACAAGAACAATATTATTTGCAAACTTGGCATGGACCTTTTAGCTCTAAAAAAATTGAAAGAATGGCTGCTTCCACTTTATCAAAAGAATATGTAAAATTAGCAAAGAAAGATGGAAAAATTGCTAATGCAATTTTATCGAATAGTCATATTCAAGATGTTCAATACAAAAATTGGTTTTGGCTAGATAAAAATGTAGAAATATTAAAATTTGGATTTCCGAGAAATGATTATCTAATTAATAACCAAAATAATCGAAAACTTATTCAGGACGTAAAAAAGAGTTTAAATATTAAAGATAATAATTATTTAATATTATATGCTCCGACATTTAGAGATGACTTTAGTATAGATGGTTATAAAATTGATTTTACTCAGGTTTTAAAGAAGTTTGAAAAAATGACTAATAAAAAGTGCAAAATTTTAATTAGAATGCATCCAAATGTGCAAAAATATAGTAAGTGCATCAATTATAATGATGATATATTAAATGTGACATCTTATCCTAATATGCAGGATTTGTCTTTAATAAGTGATGCAATTATATCTGATTATTCTAGTACATTATTTGATTTTGCAATACAAAAAAAACCAGCTTTTATTTGTGCGCTAGATATCGAAAATTATAAAGAAACAAGAGGATTAGTTGATGAATATTTTTCTTATCCGTTTCCGTTTTCAACAACTAATGATGATTTATTAACTAATATAGAAAAATTTGATAATGAAAAATATCTGAAAAATCTTCAACATTATTTTGAAACTAATCCATTATATGATAATGGCTTGGCAACTATAAATATATGTAATTTGTTAATTAAAATATGTAGAAAAGAGGATAAATAAAATGAAAAGAATATTAACATATGGTACATTTGATTTGTTACATTATGGACATATAAGACTGTTAAAAAGGGCAAAGGCATTAGGAGATTATTTAATAGTAGCTGTTTCCACAGATGAATTTAATGAAATAAAAGGCAAGAAATCTTATCATAACTATGAAACTAGAAAATTGATGGTAGAAGCTATCCGATATGTTGATTTAGTAATTCCTGAAAATAATTGGGAACAAAAAATTGATGATGTAAAAGAGTATAAAGTAGATACAGTTGTGATGGGAAGTGATTGGGCTGGCTCTGATCGTTTTGATTATTTAAAAGATTACTGTGAAGTTGTATACTTAGATAGAACAGAGGGAATATCAACTTCTAAAATAAAACAAGATTTAAAATTACAAGAACCCATAAATGGGGTTGATCAAATACCTACACCAAATTCTGATATCAGTTCTTCAAAATAAATTTTGTACTATTTAGTTAATCGCTTAATAATGGTCAATTTCAATTACTATTGGTGGGACCAAAAACTAATGAAATGTGATCGGTAGAAGAGGACTAGAAATAGTCTTTTTTTATTTTCATTTGAAGATATAAAGTATGTATATACAAATACAATATTATTTTAAAATATTTATATGAAAAACTATTATTTAAATTTTGAATATCTTCTTTAAAAATGCTACAGAATTGCTGGAAGATAATATTTTAGCATAAAATTGTTTAATGCTTTTTAAATATGATATAATCTTGCCAAGGAATATTATGTAAGGAAAGATGATTATGGGTATAATAGATAATATATTTAAGTCTTTTAAAGACACTGTTTTTTTAAAAGAAGATAGTAGTTTAGAAAAACAAGTAGAAGAATTAAAACAATTGCAAAAGAGTAATAATAGTTCATCCTTGGCTAAAGATATCAAACTTTTAGAGTTAGGAATAAAAGGGGAAAATGCGATCGCTTACGAGTTAAAATATGCTAACTTAGGGTTATATGTTTTAAGAGATATTACGATTTCCTATGAAGATTTAAAAGCTCAAATCGATTATGTTGTTGTGTCTAAAGGTTTTACATATTTAATTGAATGTAAAAATTTAATAGGC
Organism: uncultured Bacilli bacterium; assembly: GCA_934101275.1. Classification (GTDB taxonomy): domain Bacteria; phylum Bacillota_I; class Bacilli_A; order RF39; family UBA660; genus Ventrenecus. Next base: position 12,993 of record CAKOQM010000007.1, on the reverse strand, counting down.
AATATATCTGTTAATAACAAAGGTGAGTTTCAACGGGAATATGAATTTGCTGGAAAAAAGATAAAAGAAGCTATTTATTCACCTTATACACAAGCAATGCGACATAAAGAAATTTTAAAGAAAAGATGGTTAGTTAAAAACAGTTCTTTAGCGGTAGCTTTTAATGAAAAGAAATTTGATAATTTATGGTATAAACCCCTAGTTGTCTTGGCTAATTCTAAGTCTATTTTAGATATCAAACACGCTCCAGTTGAGATAAGAAAAAATACTATTAGAATAGACCAACTAGTCGAGTATATAAAAAATGATATTTCAAATTATGATAAAGATTTATTGTCAAACTCTAATGATATGTTAAAAATTGCTAATAAATTTTTAGAAATCAATACAAATGATTATTGTAGCCTAGCTAGTAAATATAAACAAACCTTCTTAAATGACGATGAACTTTTGAATAAATTGAAAAGCTTTCGAAAAGAAAAATCTAAAGAAATGAATGTTCCAGCTTATTATATTTTTAATGATGAAGAACTAAATAAAATTATTACTTTAAAACCTATGAATATGGAAAGTTTAAAAGAAATTTTACCATCCATAAAAGTAAAAATTCATGGTGCCAATATTATTAAAATCGTGAATGAAAGCAAATAATTATTTAATTTTAAATATATAAAAAATAATTTATGGTATTAAAATGTAAAAAAATTACACTTTAAAAATATCAAAAAGTATTTTTTTACACTTTTATTATATATTTGTTATATAATAAAAATATAAATGGAGAAAATAATATGTTAACAGGTATTACTTTAAAGGGCTATACAACCTTTATTAAAGAAAGAACTTTTGACTTTAAAGCAACAAATTATAAGATTTTAGAAGATACAAACGTTGGTGAAAATCGTGTTTTAAAAGGTGCAATGTTTGTTGGTGAAAATGCATCTGGAAAAACACAAGTATTAAATGCCATTGCTTTTTTATTAAATTTATTATTAGAAAATTCAGAATTAAATTTTATTGAGAAAAAATCATTATATATCAAGGGTACGAAATATACCTTAAAGTATAATTTTGATGTTCAAGCAAATGAAATAGAATACGAAATTACTTTTGAAAGTAATCAAATAAAATCAGAAAAACTTTTTGTTAACAAAGAATTAAAATTAAACAGATTAGGTAACAAAGGACAAACTAATTTTGGAATTCAAAATGAAAATGATAACATTAATCTTAATTTATCTTTGTTGAAATTAGAATATTACAACACTAAATTTAATAATGACAGTATTTTAAATCAGTGGTTTGACTTTTTGAAATGTTCTATTTATATAAATTGTTTGCTTGGTATTGTTAAATCATACAATCCTTTAACGGCTTCTGAACAATTAATAGAAAAATATGCTGAAACAAAGGATGCTAAAAAACTCAATAAATTAATTTCTAACATTGGTTATAATAGTGAAATTGTTTTTAATAAAAAAGTAACCAATCAAGATAATACAATTATGATTAGTTCTGAAAAAGAAATGATAAGTTTAAAGAAAAATGGAACGAATATTGCTATACCTATAGAATTAGAATCTAAGGGGAATCAGGCATTTGTTAGCTTGATTTTGCCTTTTGATTATGCCACTAGAAATGACTGTATGATTATTTTAGATGAATTTAGTGGTGGTCTTCATAATGAATTAGAAGAGGCATTAATTAGATATTTTTTTAATAATAGTAAAAACTCACAACTTTTCTTTACATCTCATTCTACTAATTTAATTGATACTGCAATTCTTCGACCTGATCAAATATATTCCTTTAGATTTGATTCTAAAGAGGGAACTGTAATAAAAAGATTTTCAGATGAAAATCCACGAGAATCCCAAAATATTGAAAAAATGTATTTAAACGGAGTTTTTGATGGAATGCCAGAATACAATAAAGAATTTAAAAATAAATAAAACAATTAGTTTAGATTATTGAAACATATTTTTACGAAGATATTGAATTACAACTATATAATTTTTTAAAAGAAGATTATCAAAAAAATTTAAAAAATACAAATATTTATATTATTTGGGATAGAGATAAGGATAGTATGAATGATTTTGAAACTCAAAAAGCTTATAAAAAAGCAATTAACACTTTTTATAGTGCTTTAGATAATAACTATGAGATGAATGGACTATTATTAAGTTATCCTTGTTATGAAAGCTATAATTTATCTAATTTCTCTAAAAAGTTATACCTTGATGAATTTGCATCTAGTGAAGCTTGTAAAAAGAAATTTAATGAATCAAAATTTACTATTAAAAATATTAATGAAAATACACTTTTAACCGCGGTATATAATATGCATCATAGTTTATTAGAATTTAATATTCATGAATATGACCCAACAGATTTATGCTTAATAAATAATAATATATATCGAAAGTAAGAAGAATATTATAAAGTAAATAAATGCTTTAAAACATTATCTTTAATTAGTGTAATGCTTATTGATTTAGGTATTATAGAGATTAATGAGCAAATAAACGTGTGAGATTTAATAATGTTTCACACGTTTTTATACTTGAAAGAATAATTATGAAAGAAGGAAAATCAGTGACATATTATATTTGGGATTATCTAATTATTATTAATTTTATAACGTTTTTTCTTTTTGGATTAGATAAAAGAAGAGCTAAGAAGCATAAATGGAGAATTCAAGAAAAAAATTTGTTTATTTTTTGTCTTTTAGGTGGCTCTTTAGGCGGGGTAGTTGGCATGTATATTTTTAGACATAAAACTTTGAAAAAAAGTTTTACAATTGGTGTACCTTTCATTTTAATCATGCAGTTACTAGTCATTTATTTAAGTATAAATTGATATAAATGTTGCATTTTTAAACAAATTAACGTATCATTTAAACTATGGTGAGGATATGAAAGAAGAAAATGTTGCAAAAATATTGAAAAAGATAAGAGAAAGTAAAAATTTAACACAAGATGAAGTGGCAAGTAAACTTAGTCTTGGAAGAAATGCGATTGTTAGAATAGAATCAGGTAAAAGAAAAGTAAGTGCTAGTGAATTAAAACAGTTTGAAAAGTTATATAATATTGATCTAGAAGATTATATGAGTCCTTCTAAAAAACAAGAGATTAAAGGTATTATTTTAGCGGGTGGAACAGGAACGCGTCTTTATCCGATCACAGAGGCTACGAGTAAACAATTGGTTCCAGTTTATGATAAACCCATGATTTTTTACCCATTATGTGTTTTGATGGAGGCAAATATCAGAGATATCTTAATTATTACAACTAAGGAAGATCAAGAAAATTTTAAAAGACTTTTAGGTGACGGAAGTCAGTTTGGGATTCACTTATCTTACAGGGTTCAATCTAAACCTAATGGACTTGCTGAAGCTTTTATTTTAGGAGAAGAATTTATTGGTAATTGTCCTTGTGCTATGATTTTAGGTGATAATATCTATTTTGGTAATGGTTTAGAAAAAGAACTTTCTAAAGCTATAAATAATGCCGTATCAGGGGATGCTACTATCTTTGGCTATAAAGTAAAAGATCCGGAAAGATTTGGTATTATGGAAATAGATACCTATAACAATGTTTTATCTGTTGAAGAAAAACCGTTTGAACCTAAAAGCGACTATGCTATTACAGGATTATACTTTTATCCTAAAGGGGTTTCTTCTATGGCTAAAATGGTAAAACCTAGTAAAAGAGGTGAGCTTGAAATAACAAGCTTAAATGATTTGTATTTAAAACAAAATAGATTAAAAGCCAGATTACTTGGAGAAGGTTATACTTGGTTTGATACAGGAACTTTTGAATCTTTATTAGATGCCTCTAATATGATAAGAACGATAGAAAATAATAAAGATACACTCATTTGTAGTCCTGAAATAATAGGCTTGAATCATGAATGGCTATCCTTAGAAGAATTTTCAAAAAGAGCCATTTTATTAAATAAAAATAAATATGGTCAATGTTTAATGAAAATAGCTGAAAAAGAAATAAAAAATGAACGTGCCAATAAGAATTGAAAAATAAGAAATTTCAAATAGATGATAGGAAAAATTTTCTTGTTTTTTGCAATTTTAACTTTCTCATGATATAATTTTTTTGTTGTTATGGAGGGATAAAATATGCAAACAACAGACCGTTTATTAAATGGTACATTCTTTAAAAGAGTTGGAGCCTATGTTTTGGACATCTTAATTGTTTCACTCGTTGTTTATTTACTATCGTTTATTTCATTTTTAAATCCAAATCATAATGCTTATACTGAAAAATATAATGAACTTTTAAATTTACAACAACAATTTACAAACAATGAAATTAGTGCGGAAGATTATGAAACTGCCTTTAAACCTATTGCTTATGAAATTCATCGTTTGGAAACAAATTATGTCGTTATTGATATTGTCGTCGTTTTACTTTATTTTACTGTTTTACAGTATTTTGCAAAGGGGCAAACAATCGGCAAGAAACTTTTTCAAATAAGAGTAGTTAGTAATAACAAAGAACCTTTAACAATTGTTAACTTTCTTTTGAGAAACATTGTTCTTAATAATATTTTGATTTCAGTGGTTTTACAATGTGTCATTCATTTTATGACAAATGAAAACTATTATAATGTTTATCAAAACATAAATTTGGTAGGAAGCGTAATTACGTATACGATTATTTTTATGGTAATTGTTCGAAGGGATGGTCGAGGCTTACATGATTATGTGGCAAATACCAAAGTTATTTTAGATAATACGACAATTTTAGAAAGAAAAAGAGCCAAAGAAGAACATATCTTAGATTTAGAAGCAAAAGAAATAAAAAAAGATATCAAGAAGTAAAAATCTTGGTATTTTTTTAAACCTTTATGTGATATGATTATGGCAAGGAAGGTGGAAAATGAAAAAAGGTTCTATTGTGCTTATTGTTATTGGGGTTGTTGTTGTCTTACTGGGGAGTATTTTAATTGGCTCTTACAATAAAATGGTCACAGGAAAAGAAAATGTAACAACGTCTTATAGCAATTTAGATGTTATGTTAGAAAGAAGAGCAGACTTAATTCCTAATTTAGTAAGTACCGTCAAAGGATATACTTCTCATGAAAATGAAGTCATTGATAAAATCACGAAAGCAAGAGAAAACTTAGTGAATGCAAGTAACATCGATGATAAAGCCAAAGCAAATGACGAACTTACCAGTAGCTTAAATGCTCTACTTGTTGTTGTCGAAAATTATCCCGATTTAAAATCAAGTGCTAATTTTACACAATTGGCGGATGAATTATCCGGTACCGAAAACAGAATTGCTGTGGCAAGAAGAGATTACAACAACAGCGTCAAAGAATATAATTTACTTATTAAAAAGTTTCCTAGCAACTTTTTAGCAGGTTTATTTGGATTTAATGAAGAGAAGTATTTTGAAGCCGATGAACAAAAAAAGGATGTTCCAAATGTTAGCTTCGATTAAAAAAGGAGCTTGTCTTCTTTTTTTCGTTATCTTACCCTTAAATGTGCTTGCTCTTGTAAATCCAACGAGTGCCTTTTATGTGAATGATTATGCCAATGTCTTAAGTGAAGAAACAGAAAACTATATTATTAAGATGTCTTCTTCTTTAGAGGAAAAAACAACAGCCCAAGTGGTGGTTGTCACCGTAAATGATTTAGAGGGAAGTGACATAGATACGTATGCGAATCTTTTATTTCGTCATTTTGGTATCGGGGATAAAACTTCTAATAATGGGATCCTTATTTTAATGAGTAAAGAAGAAAGAAAAGTGAGACTTGAAGTGGGTTATGGCTTAGAAGGGGATATTCCTGATGGTATGGCTGGCCGTATTTTAGATAATTACATGATAAGTTATCTAAAGGAAGATAATTACGATGAAGGTATTAAAAATGGTTACAATAAAGTACTCGAAATTTTATGTAAAAAGTATGATGTTACTTTGGAAGGACAAGAAGTTTCTAAAGAAAGTGAAGTAAGTTTTTCTGATATGCTTTTAAGTCTTCTTATGTTTTTTGTTATTTTATATCTTCTCTTTCATTTAAGAGGTTTTTGGTGGTTTACAGGAGGAGGTAGTTACAAAGGGGGTTCTTCGGGCTTTCGTTTTACTGGCGGCGGCGGTTCTTCTGGTGGAGGAGGAGCTTCCAGAGGTTTTTAGAAAGGAAATAGAAAATGAATTTTACAAATGAAAATATAAAAAAAGAGTTAAAAAAGAAAAAAAGAAATGTTTGGCTAAGTTTGGCTTTTGTTTTTTTCTTTGCTATTTTAATTTTATTATCAAGTTTTTTTATGGACGATGAAAAAGAAGAAGTTTTCACCGAGAAAACAAAGGCGGGTGTTAAAGCTTCTTTAGAAATTTTTACAACGCCGATTAACTTTGCCTATTATGAAAATGAAAACAGTGCTTTTTATATGGTGTACGCGACAAGAGATAGAGAACAAAACTTACTTGCTATTATTAAAATGAACGAAAATGATTTAGCTTCGTTTGATGGTATTTCTCTAGAAAACACAAAAGTGGTTCATGGCGTTACGGCTTCTGTTCCTAAAGATATTGCCTCCTTCGCCATGGACACTTTAAAAGAAGCTAATTTAGCCGTAGATAATTTTACCGATGGCTTTTATCCTGTTTATCTTGATTTGACGGGTGAAAAAACCACGACGATGGGAACGGTTTTAACCTTCGAAGTTATCTTCCTAATACTATCTTTTATTTGTCTTATCGTTTCTTTCTTTGTGAAACATAATTGTTTAAAAAGTTTAAAAAAATATTCTAAAGAAGAGATAAAAAAGTTGGATGATGAAATGAATGATAAAACTTCTTTATACTATGAAAGTGCACATTTGTATTTAACAAATAAAAATATTATTGATTTAACGCATAGTATCAAAGTCATTCCTTATCAAGATATTGTTTGGCTTTATAGTTATGAAATTCGTCAAAAAGGCGTTAAAACCGCCCGTAGTATTATTTTAAAAATGTCAAATGGTAAGTCTTTATCCGTTGCCTACATGGCGGCGATAGGCAAGAAAAATAAAGCTTCTTATGAAGAAATTTTCAAAACAATCGCCAAAAATTGTCCTCAAGCCTTGGTTGGATTTAATAAAGAAAATGAAACCAAATATAAAAAAATCGTTATAAAATCTTCATAATTTGATTGAAATATAAAAAGGTTTGGTCTTTAAAAATAATTTTAGGAGGTGCTAATTTAATAATGGTGCCTTTTTTTTGATAAAAATAACCGGCTTTATAAAAGATAAGGGTTAATTTCTCCCCACTGTGAAAAAAATTTAAAAGTTTATTTTCGATTTCTTCTTTTGCATCTTCACTTAAAATAGGTTTTTCTCGGTAACTTCTTTGGTGATTTAACTCTTTTAAACAATCATGGGTTTTATAAAGGGATTCAAAGGCGTGCCACTTTGTTTCTTCTAATTTAGACATGATGACCTCCTAACTTTTCGTTTTGCTCTTTTTCATTCGAATAGGAAAGCAAGCTTGTGGCATAAAGAAGACTATTTTTGCCAAATTTTTCCTGAATGCTATCCATTACATTTTTCATTTTTTCATCTTGAACTTTGTTTTCATAAAATAAATCTAGTTGAATACCCATTTTCATTTTTAACCTGCCCAGGCTGATGCCTATTTTACGCACGGGTAAATCTTCTTCATAAAATTTAAGAAATAGACTTTTGAAATTTAAAAATAAAATCTCTTCATTGTCGGTGGTATTATCTAGAATAAGATGACGGTTAAAAGTTTTTCCAATCACTTTAGAATAGGCACAAAATAAGGATATACTTTGACACTCTAAGGATTTTAAACGAAGCGTTTTACCCAAATGACTAAGCATTTCTTTGATAATTAAAAGACATTCTTCGTTATAGTAATCTTCATAAAGAACTTGGCTATGGCCAATTGATTTTTGGGGACTTTCCTTTATTTCTTTAATGATGGTATTATCATAACCATTCGCATGTTCCTGTAAAAGAAGTCCCACTTTTCCCAAATTTTTTTCTAATCTTTCTTTAGGCGTATGAGCTAAATCATAAAGCGAGTGAATGTTCATATTTAATAGTCTTTTTTCTAAACGATGCCCGATTTGCCAAAAACTGGACAAGTCTTTAATAGGCCATAACTTTGTGGAAATATCTTGATATGTCCAGTAGGCCATATTACTTTTACTTTTTTTGGCTTCTAAATCCATAGCGAGTTTTGCTAAAAGCATATTAGGGCCAATACCACAAGTGGCTACAAGACCTGTTTTAGTCTGAATATTTTTTAAAATATCTTGGGCAAGTTCGGTTTTCGTTTTATGGTAGTAGGTTAAGTAATCGGTTACATCTAAAAAACATTCATCAATAGAATAAATATGTAAATCTTCCTCACTAACATAATCTAAATAAAGATTAACAATTTTTTGAGATACTTCGACATAACGCTTCATCCTTGGATTTACAACAAAATAGGAAATAGAAGAGGGAATATCATAAAGCCGCATTCTTCCTTTTAACCCTTTTTTCTTTAAATAAGGCGTGACTGCAAGAGACATGGCTTTGTTGCCTTGTGATTTGCTGGCTACGACAAGCGGGGTTTTAAAGGCGTCTAATCCTCGGTCTACACATTCTACAAAGGCAAAGAATGATTTTAAATCAATACATAATATTTTTCTTTCTGGCATCTTAACCTTCCTCCTTTTAAAACATTTGTTTGTATTATAAAATTTTGACGAAACGATAACAATGGATATTTTTGGCAATTAAAGTCGTATGAATCGTTTTTAATTGAAAAGTTAAGTTCTTTTTGATAGAATGGAAAAAGTTGAAGGAAAGTGAAAAGATGGAAAACGTAAATCGTAGTCGTATTTGTTTGGTATTATTAATTATTGCCGTTTTTGTTTTTATGACGGCCGGATGTGAAAAAAAGGATTTGACAAAAGGAACCCTAGAGGGCTATTCTTACGAAGAAACGGAAGAAGTGACGAATTATGTTAAGATTGTAACGGGTAAAGATGAAGTGATTTTATTAGAACTTTATCCTGACATCGCTCCTATCACGGTAGAAAATTTTCAAAATCTTGTCAAAGATAAGTTCTATGATGGTTTAACTTTTCACCGAGTTATTGAAGGATTTATGATTCAAACGGGTGACCCTTTAGGTAATGGAACGGGTGGCAGTGATACAACTATTAAAGGTGAATTTTCTAAAAATGGTGTTCAAAATGATTTGAAACATGAAAAAGGTGTTGTTTCCATGGCAAGAAGTAGTGCCATGGATTCTGCTTCAAGTCAATTTTTCATTTGTTCAGATACCAATGAGTCCGTTTCTAGCCTAGATGGCAGTTATGCGGCTTTTGGAAAAACGATTGCTGGTTTAGATGTTGTCGAAAGAATTTCTAAAGTTCAAACCGATAGTAACGACAAGCCTTTAAAAACAGAAAAAATGAAGACGGTTCGTTTTGTTAATGTAGAAAAAAAATAGAAGGAAAGGTCTATTTTTTTCATTTAAAATGTAATTGAACTTTGAATTTTATTAATGATAAATGGATATCTGAAAGCGATTACCGAAGATTAAATATTAAAAAGAAATAAGTTGATGATGTTTATAAAGATGAATCACTATTACTCTTCGTTCTAAATTATAGAAAATTTATTAATGATAATATTTCGGATGTAGTAACTTCTATTCAAGATTTACATTTAAAAAGTAATGTTAATACGCGTGTAAAAGCATACAATTCTATACAATATAAGATACAAAATTATGAAATGAATCATGAAAAGGGAAGAATACCTTTAAAAAAATGTCTAAATGACATTTTCGGACTAAGAATAATAGTTGATTTTGCTATTAATTTTGATGAAATAAAAAAATATATTGATGTGTATTTTAAGGGGTTGAAATGTATTGAATCTAAAAGAGGAGATTATTATGCTGTTCATATATATTTTGGAAATGATGATAATTATAAATTTCAATGGGAACTGCAAATTTGGGACAGTGACCATGAAAAATCAAATTTAATTTCTCATGCTTTATATAAACAGGATTATACAAAGTGGGAAAATGAGAATATATAATAATGGAGGTGAATGCTATGATAAAGCATTTAATAGTAATGGCAAGTGCCTATTCTATTGGTCAAAGAATAGCGCTAGATTACTACGATAAAGATATACTTCAAATGGACGTAATACAAAAAGACATTGATTTTATTTACGAAAAATGTGGTAAAGATGTTTCTATATCTACACATTTTATTCAAACAGAAGAAATGGGTTGGGATAAAGTGGTAGAATTTGATCAATTTTTTAAAAACGTTAAAGTATTATCTTCAAAGGAAGAGTTTGTCGATTTAATATCAAAAGATTTATCCTTAAAAGGAATTGATATTGCTAAATATATTTTGACAAAAGTTCCTTGTTCACATTTAAAACTTCAAAAATTAGTATACATGTGTTATGCCGATTATTTATGTGAATATCACGAAAAGTTGTTTGAAGATATGATATATGCCTATAGATTAGGGCCGGTAATTATGTCTGTTTATGAGAAGTATAAAAAAAGTGGCTCAGGCTTCTTAGATTGCGAAGATGATACTGAAACTTATAGTGAAGTAGCAAAAAAAATGCCAATTAGAAGCCGAATTTTAGCCTCTAAAGATGGTTTAAACAAGATAATAAGTATTGATAAAACCTTAGATAGTTATGCAAATTTATCTGCGGCAGATTTGGTGGGTTTGACACATCACGAAAAATCTCCATGGCAACATTCCGGTGCAGGAAATAAGACAAATGAAGAAATAAAAGATGCCACTATTATTAGGTTTCATAAATTTGAAGTACTGTAAAAGATAATTTATAAGAAGTGTCTTTATAGTACTTTTTTTATTCTTGACTTGGAGTTCACTCTAAGTTATATAATAAGCAAAAGAAGGTGAAAAAGTGGAGAGTAAAGAAGTTTGTCTTAAATATCATGTTTCTAATTACACGTTACATTATTATGAAAAAGAGGGCTTAATCGGACCCATTAAGAAAAACAAAAGTGATCATTGAATTTATGAAGATAAAGATTTAAAACGTTTAGAATTTATTCTTTGTATGCGTAAAGCTAAAATTTCTATTAAAACGTTAAAAGAATATATATTTCTTTATGAACAAGGTGATAAAACAAAAAATGAACGTTTAAAACTTTTAAAAAAAGGAATTAAAAAACTTAGAAGAAAAAATTAGCGATATGCAAGAAGCTAAAAAATATTTAACTCATAAAATTGAATTATATGAACAAGATAAACTTGAAGAATTATTAAAGGAGAAGGTATAAAAAATTTAATTGTTTATTATTCCTATATAGGAAATACAAAAAAGGTGGCTAGTAAGTTAGCTGAAATGACACAAGGAAAACTCTGTCCTTTAGTCTTAAAAGAAGATTATACCAAAAATTATGACGCTTTGGTAAACGAGCTTGAAAATACCAATACGGAAGATAATCAACCTGAATTGCAAACTTTAGGGGTATCTTTAAATGATTTTGACCATATTTTCGTTCTTTCGCCCGTTTGGTGGTATACGATGAGTTGCCCCGTCAACACATTTTTACATCAAAATCATTTGGAAGGCAAAGAAGTTTATCTTTTTGCAACCAATGCTGGCTGGCTTGGGCATACGTTTGAAGATATGAAAAAATTGTTAAAAGGTCAGGTAAAAGGATGTTTAAATTGTGTTTTTGAAGGCAAAACTTGGCAAAATGAAGAGGAAATTTTAAAAGAACTTCAAAAATTGGAACATGTTTAACTTGCATGAAATGCAAAAACATTTTATGATAGTTATGTAAATAAGAAAGGATAGATATAATAATATGGAAAAAGCCAAAGTTTATTTTACGAAGGAAATTACACCAGAGAGTTTAGTCAGACTTTATGATACCTTAGGCGTTAAACTAGACGGTAATGTGGCTGTAAAACTTCATTCAGGGGAAGAGGGCAATCAAAATTATTTACGCCCAGAATTTTTAAAACCCATTATCGAACATGTGAATGGAACGGTAGTTGAGTGTAACACGGCCTATGATGGGGCACGTAATACGACCGAAAAACACGAAAAATTATTAGAAAAACATGGCTGGAGTAAATACTTTAAGGTTGATTTATTAGATGCTACCGGTCCTGATGTGGAACTTTCTATTCCTCATGGTTTTAAAATAAAAAAAGATTATGTTGGCAAAAATATAGAGAACTACGACTCTATGCTTGTTTTATCTCATTTTAAAGGACACCCAATGGGTGGTTATGGAGGAGCCTTAAAACAACTTTCTATTGGTATTGCCTCTAGTTATGGTAAAGCTTATATTCACGGAGCAGGGGAACCTGATAAAATTTGGACAGCTTTACATGATGATTTTTTAGAGAGTATGGCAGATGCTGCTTATGCAGTTCACAGTAAATTTAAGGGGCATGTTGTTTATTTAAATGTTATGAAAAATATGAGTGTCGATTGTGATTGCTGTGCAGTTGCAGAAGACCCTTGTCTAAAAGACATTGGCGTTTTAATTAGTACGGACCCAATTGCTATTGATAAAGCTTGTTTAGACCTTGTTGCCGCATCTAAAGATGAAGGTGTATCTCATTTTATGGAAAGAGTAAATTCGAGAAATGGTTTCCATACTATCGATACAGCTTTAAAACATGGTTTTGGCACAACAGATTACGAACTTATAAGTATGGATTAAAAAGAAAGAGTCGTTTAGCATTTTAAACGACTCTTAATTTTATTCACTATTTAATTCATTATTTTTTCCATTTCTTCTTGGGTAAGCTTTGTTGCCATAGCAATTTCTTCGGGTTTAAATCCTAGTTTCAAAAGTTCTTTGGCAATATGAAGACGTTCTTCTTTTTTACCTTCTTCTTTTCCTAAGACTTTTCCTTCAGACTTACCAATATCAATACCAGCAGCTAAACCAGCATCATTCGCTTCTTTTAGTTCGGTAGCTCGA
>CAKOQM010000006.1 GCA_934101275.1 uncultured Bacilli bacterium | reverse complement strand
CAATTTCTTGCAATTTTGACACTTACTTGACACTAATTCACAAGATATGGGTCGTTTTGAATCCCACTTCCAGTAATTGTTACATCCGAACGAATGTTAATGACAGGGCGTGTATAATATTCGCGATTCAAGAAATCATCATCCAAAAAATTTTTAATAGAAAAGACGTGAACATCCCACCAGTTATTATCCATTGAACCGTAAGCAGTATAACCACCACATGGCGTCATCGTATATATTGGTGTGCCAACAAGGTAATTATTTATGGAACTTTTTGTATAATTATACGCACCTTGAAACACACCACCTGCTAAACCAGCATAGATAGCTTCATCAGCACTAATCAATGCTATTGGATAAGTCAACGCTTTATTTCCATATTTAGAATTAGGAGTGGTATAAAAATCAAGTTCATTTTCACAAACAAGAGTTGGCATATTTGTACTAACACGATAGAAAGCTTTATAAAAAACATTATCATGATAAGTAGAATCATTTGGTCCATTAGCTACGGATCGATCGCCGCAAAACCCTACGTCAACATCCAAATAATTTATATAAGAGTCTAATTGATTTGTAAAAAAAGAATCTATTGTTTTTTTCATTTCAGAAGAATTATCTAAACCATGACCACTATTTATAGTGTACATATAGCCAGCATAGGCATTATCCGTAACTGGATTATAAATATTTTTGCCGATAGCTCCCTCTTCAGAAAATTTTCCGTTGTCATGTGCTACTGTTCCATCGTAAATCATTCTAATAGAACCATTACTGTTGATTCTTACGATGCGCCAATAAAATCCTGCAAATTTCACATAATTGTTTTCCACAGAACCTCGGTAGTAATACGTCGGATTGCCATCGTAATCGTTTGTTTCAAAAATTCCTTTTTCATGCGATTCACAACTATCATCATCACAAGCTGATTTTGTAAAATCTGGAGTATATGTGTTAACTTCAATATTTCCTAAAGCGGTTTTTACTGTTTTGGCTGTTTTATTAAAATATAAGGTACATTTAGTTCTAGTATTTGTTGTAGCACTGTAATTATGATAATCACCAATAAATTTCCAACCAGCATTATTCCAAGTTGGAACAACGCCATTATTACAATTTGATTTTGTTTCATCTAAAGTGTAACCTGTATTTTGAACTGGCATATTTCTTGATATAACGCCATCTATATAATAAGCAAAATAAATATCTCCTGGATCTTCTACTGGGCCATTAATGGCATCAAAATCTTTCTTTTCTTCATATAAAGCATAACTTTTATAAAAATAACTAACTGTTAGTATTAACAAAAATATGTTTAAGAATAAATATAAGAGTTTTTTCCTTTCCTTGTTTTCCTTATATTTACTTAATTTATAAGAAGAACCCCCCCCCCGAACATATTTTCGGTTTTGAGGTTCTTCTATTATTTAAAAATGTTTGTTTCATTTTCTTACCTCTTTTCTACTATTTTGATTGTATCTTAATTTTTCTTCTTTAACAATATTAAAAATTAATACTTTATAACATTTAATGTTTAATTTATTCTGAAACAGTTAAGACAATCTTAAAAAAATCATTAGCACCATAACCAGACTGTAAAGCAAAAATTCCTGAAAAGGTACCACCAGAATAAAAATAACCACGTGTTATAATTGGATAAGTTGTAATGTTTTGATCCATTAAATCACCATACCAAGATGATACAGCTGAGCCAAAATTTTCTGACCACTCTTGCCACATATATGGTCCCATTTCTCCCATCGCATCACCTAAAATACGCATTCTATAATCATGACGGATGTCATTATAAATATAGGCATCATAGTATTTTTCATCAGGATAAGAAATACCCGTTGTAAGTTCCGTTATAGAGTCATCATCATTTTTATACTTTAGATTTCCAAATAAACCATTAAAACCAGAATTATAAGAAACACTAGCCCCACTATAAGGATGACCATTTGGATCTAACATGATTCCCATAACTGTTGTTCTCATACCACTCATACCATAAACGCCATAAATATTACCTGTTGTACTCGAAAGATAACCTGTACTTGTATTATAAGAGCTGTTACACGTATCATCATTACAGTAGGTATTACAACTATCGCTTTGGCCAGTATAACCACAAGTTGGTTCACTATTAGCCGCGTATCCGGTTTTATAACTTGAATTATTATTCATGCGAATATTAGAAGCACTTCCATAAGATGAATGGCTAAGATAAGCGATAGCTCCCCACTCCGTATTTTTCATAACATGACTGTCTAAAGAACGTTTGTAGTTATAAGCATTTAAATGCGAAATAGCGAAATTACTATTTAGGCCATATGTATTCGGTTTAACAATGATTTTTGAAGTATCCCAATGAGTCAAATAGGAAATCGAAGAAGCTCCTTTATAACCGGTTTCAAACTTTCCTACCCAAAAACCAGTACTTGGAATACTTAAAAATGATGGATGCGTCATATAATCACCAACTTTGCAGTTTCCGGTTTCACCACTTTTCATTGGTGTGGTACATTCTTTTTTATTTTCATCTGAAGTATTATAATCACCAAATAAAATATCGATAGTATGAACTTTTGTTGTATCAAGTGCTGTTAAACTATCATAATTACCTAAATCCCACAACTTATAACGATATTTGGGTATCCAAACAAAATAAGACTCAATGATATCTTCAGGAATTACTTCATTATCTTCATAATCTTTTTTGTTTGTAAAATCCACATAAGATAAAAGCTCTTCACTATTGGTTACTTTGATAGTATTACTCATGTTAGTTTTAATTTCTTCATCACTTAGTACTCGATTATAAATAATAGCCTGATAAATATTTGCCTGAGCATAATGATAATTATATTTAAAACTTGTTCCTGGATTTGTTCCTAAGGTAAAAGAAACAGGGGATGCTTTTGAAGTAAAATTTCCTGAGAGCGTTTGAACTAAAATTCCATTAACATAAGCTTTTATAGAATTTTGATCTGCCGTTAAACTTAGTGTATAGGTATGAGAAGTAATATCATCTAATACACCAGAAGATAACGTTTTATAATTGAAGAATTCGCATCATAAAACTCATACTGAAATTCATTACCAAAGGCAAAAATTCCTCCCCCAGCAGCTTCCCAATTCCCTAACAAACATTGAGCTACATTTGAAACAACCCGATTTAATTTCAATTTTACAGAAATTGTTAACTGATTTTCAAAATCATAATTTTCAAAGCCTAAATCGATATTGTCATCAACACCATCAAAAGAGACATAATCACTTTTCTTAGTGGCCCCAACAACTTTCCCTTCAGTAGATAAAGCATCATAACTGTTTTGTAAAATAACAGCATTGGCCCATTTTTTATCCGCATAAGAATACCAAGGTGTTGTTAAATCAGCTTTTCTAACGGTTCCATCATCTTCTAAAGTAATAGGAATAAGATCGTCTTTTAAAACAAGATCTGTTCCATTTAATATACCTTCATGGTAAGTTTTCGAAAAATAAAGTTGGCAACTTACTCTTTCTTTGTTTTCTTTACTCATTTTTATTTTAGGACTCCAAGAGATACTATCCCATTCTACTTGGGCTTCATTTGTGCAATTTGATTTATCTCGGTCAAAGTAATAACCACTATCTTTAGATGGTATTTCTTCTACTTTAGAATCTTCTAAAAAGAACGATAACACACTTTCTTGTTGTTCTTTTAAAAGAAGTTTATTTTCTTTAAATTTTAAAATAACCCCCCCCCCAAGAAAATTACACTTACAAGGGCGATGAGGGATAAAATGATTTTTTTCTTCTTCATTTTTTATTACAGATGAAAAACAAATTTGTTTCATCAGCTTCCTCCATTTCTATTTTTATCATTCTAAGTGTATCATAAAAATAATTGTCCTTGCTAATTTTTAGAGCAATCGACATTATTTGACATTTTTTTAAGTCTTTATATTATATAGTACTTATCGAAACTTCTTTTAAAGAGGTTTCTGCAAAAATTGGGAAACCTATTTTTGCTAATCTTCTCTTGTTATCATATTTAAAATTTTTATGGTTATCAAAAAAACAATAGACATGTTTGCATATAACAACGAGGAGAAGATAACCTTTGATTCTACTCTGAATCTTAGGTCAAGTTAAAAACACATATGTTTATGGGTCACATATGTGTTTTTTTCTAGCGAAATGGATAATAATAATTATATGAATATTGTCCAAAGTAAGCTCCAGGCGGAGGCATCATAGGTCCTTGATTTGGGGCTACATTATAAATAGGCCTTGGTCTTGTAAGACCTACGGCGGCACCACCCGTAACAGCTCCTACCAAAAAAGGAAAGATAAATTGCCGGTCGCCATTTGGCGCATAACTATAATAGGTATATGGATACATCTCTATTCTCCTCTCGTAAATAGATTATGCTAAAAAAAATTAGGTTACTGGATATTCACCTAATTTTTCTTTGTTTTCTTCGTCGTTTTAGAAGAAGTTTTTTTCTTAGCTGGAGCTTTCTTTTCTTTTTTAGGAGCTTCTTTTTCTAACTCATCGACAACAATTTTTAAAGAGGCCGTGACATTCTTTTTCACCTCACTGGCTGCTTTTTCAACAATTGGTGTATCATTTTTCTTCGCTTCTTCAATTAATTCATCACATTTTTCTTCAACAATTTGAATCTTTTCTTCTGCCATATTTTTAGCAGTTTCTTCATCCAAATTAGAAAGTTCTTTTTTTATTTCGTTTACTTTATTAAAGAAAGCAGCTTTCGTTTCTTCTATATCAATATCTTTAATGGTATCCACAAGATTATTAAAAGATTTTTTCAAA
This sequence comes from uncultured Bacilli bacterium, assembly GCA_934101275.1. Classification (GTDB taxonomy): domain Bacteria; phylum Bacillota_I; class Bacilli_A; order RF39; family UBA660; genus Ventrenecus. The sequence goes on along the minus strand of CAKOQM010000006.1, from coordinate 37,187 downwards.
TCTTCTCTTGTTTCGCTCCCCTCTTTTGGAGCAAGTAAAATACCTAGACCAGCACCAATTAAAGCACCCGTCGCGAAAGAACGAAATTTACCCATTTTTTTTATCCTCTTTTCTTTTAGCAACCTCATTTGTTTTCTTTTTGCTTTGAAAAAGACTGACAACAAGGGACGTAATTCCCTCGACAACCTTGTCGGCAACAAGAACAATTTTATCCGTGGTTGTATCAATTATATGAAAAAGGCCATCTAAAGATTTCACTTTTTCGTTAACATTATCAACAACTTTTTCTACCTTATCTAAGGTAATTAAACATTTAATAGCTAAAACAATACCAATAATTAAAATAATAATTAATAAAATATAAATAATAATCGGTAGAAATTCTAATAAAAAACTCATCCTATTCATCCTCCTTATTTTCATACATAGAATCAATTAAATCAAATAAATCATTTTCAAAAGTATCATTCTCGTTGTTTTCTTTAGTTTCTTCGACTTCTTCGACAGGTTTCGCGTGCTTTTGCTCTCTTTGATCGAGTTGTTCTAAGTTCATTGGTACATCTAATTTTTCATCATCTTGTAAATCGATTTCATCATAAGAAGAGGCTTCTAATAGTTCATCAATTGTTTTTTCTTTAGGAACACTACTTCTTTTAGGAGGATTCATTTTCTTTTCAATATCCTCTTCTAAAGTTCCAAAGGCTTTTTTACGAACATCATCCACATCTACTGTTTTTTTCTCATCTTTAGCTAAAACGATATCTTCTTTTTTATAATTTTTATCTAAAACCCCATAAACGGGTGAAATAACGGGTGATGGTTGAAATTTATGCTTACTTAATGTTGTATTCTTAGCTTCATAGGCTCTTCCTTTAATTTCAGGAGCCTTAATTTTAACATCATTATCTTTCTTTATTTTTGGTCTTTCATAGTCAAATAAATTGATACCCATACCTCTACTTGGGGTCGTATCTTTCGGCATTTTTTGCTCTTTTTTCACTTCAGAAAATTCTTCTTCATCAAAAACAGGAAAATCAAAAGACTTTTCACTGTGAAACTCTTCCGTATTTAAAGCAGGAATATCTTCTTCAAGTGGCACACTCTTCTTAACCGGTTCTTCTTTAACAACCTCTTTTACGACTTCTTTTTTGGGTTCCTCCACAGGAACTTCTATTTCTTCTTCTTCAAACAATACATTTTTTAATTTATTAAATAATCCCATGATTACCCTCCATCTTACTTCCGAATAAAGTCGGGGTCAACATTATCCTCTTTATCTTCATATTGACCATATTCTTCAACGATTTTTAAATAGCCACTTTCGGTCTCGGCACTTTCAAAAATATTATGCTCTACTTCGTTCGTCTTCAAAATATCTTCACTCATTAAACTATCTAAAACCTTATCTTGATAATTTATCGAACTTAGTATACTCATCGCATAGGTAACAGCTTTATTCGTATCTTTCCCTTTATCTACTATCACCTCTATTTTAGCATAATTATACATGATTTCAATAAAATATTTGTTATTTTCCGTATTTTTTATTTCGACATAACCAAACATATTATCGCCTTCAATAGCCCGACTATAATAAGCATTTGTGTTAATTTTATAATCTTTTTTTATCTTTTTATAATAACTTACCCGGTCCACATACATGTAATAAATATGATTTTCTTGTTTTAATATTTCATTACTTTCTTCATGTGATAACAACCGCATCCCTTTAGGCACATAATAGGTATAACCGGCCCGATAAACATTTTTTAATTTAGATGCCGTGGCGGTTTCACTTAAAAGCGTATCTAAAGAAGTATTTTCTACTCTTGTACAGCCTACTACTAAAAATAAAACCAAAAGTATCAAACTTATCTTTTTTGTCATACATACGCTCCTTAACTAGACAAGTATATCAAAGTTTTTTTTAAAAAGGTAGTTTTAAGTTCCCATTTTTCATCATTTTCATCATTTTTTTCATTTCTTCAAATTGATTTAAGAGACGATTAATTTCTTCAACGGGTCTTCCTGAACCTTTACTGATTCTTAACTTACGACTATTTTTTAAAACCTCTGGATGTTTTCTTTCATAAGGTGTCATAGATAAAATGATAGCCTCGACATGTCCCATTTGTTTTGGATCAATAGATACGTTATTAAGACCCATTTTTCTAGCTTGTGGAAGCATTTTAATAATATTTTCAAGAGGCCCTAATTTCCGAATTTGTTTTAAATTATTAAGGAAATCTTCTAAATCGTATTTGCCACTCATCATTCTTTCGGCTTCCTTTTTAGCTTCGTCTTCCGAAATGATGTTTTCAACCTTTTCGGCAATTCCCATAATATCACCCATATCTAAGATACGTTCGGCCATACGTGTTGGGAAAAAAGGTGATAGGCCATCTAACTTTTCAGAGTCACCCACAAATTTAATAGGGACATTGGTTAAATGACGAACGGATAAGGCCACACCCCCTTTGGTATTACCATCTAGTTTCGTTAAAATACAACCGGTTAAATGAAGATTTTTATTAAAGCCTTCAATCACATTGATAGCATCTTGACCCATCATGGCATCAATAACAAGTAATACTTCATGAGGTTTATAAGTTTTTTCGATTTCTTTTAATTCTGCCATTAAAGCTTCATCGATATGAAGACGCCCTGCTGTATCAATAATAATATAATCATTTTTATTTTCATTAGCATAGTCTAAAGCATTTTTAATGATTTCAACTGGCTTTTTCTTTCCTTCTTCATAAACAGGAATGTTTAAACTTTTACCCACTTCTTTTAATTGGTCAATCGCCGCGGGACGATAAATATCGCAAGCCACAAGTAAAGGATGTTTGGCTTCTTTTTTACGTAAGTAATTTGAAAGTTTACCGGCCGTCGTAGTTTTTCCAGAGCCTTGTAAACCGACAAGCATTAAAATAGTTGGATTTTTACTGGTTTCTAAAGGAGCTACTTCGCCCCCTAATAAAGCAATTAATTCATCTTTAACGATTTTAATAAATAACTCATCTGGTTTAACATTTTTTTGAACTTCCATACCTAAAGCTTTTTCTTTTACATTCGCGACAAATTCTTTCACAACAGTATAGTTAACATCGGCCTCTAATAAAGCCATTCTTATCTCCCGCATGGCATCGCCAATATTTTCTTCGGTAATAGACCCCATACCCCGAATATTTTTAATAGCATTTGTTAAACGGTCTCCTAAGTATTCAAACATAATTTTTCCTCTTTTCTAATTGATAATCTTTTCCAGTTCTTTTTTTAGTTTTTCATCGGCTAGTTTCTCACTAAAGTCAGTTAATTTTTCCTTCATTTCTTTCATATGTAAAATACTTTCGTATTTATCCAGTTTCTTTTCAACGATTTTAACCGTGTTTCCCACTGCACTACGAGAAATATTTAAATTCTCACTTATTTCTCCAAGCGAATAATTTTCTTCATAATAAAGAGCAAATATCTCCTGTTCTTTTAAGGTTAATAACTCTTTATAAAGATTGAACAAATCATTATAATTTAAAAATTTATTCATTATCAATCATTCCTTTAAATAAACCATAAATATAGGCTTCAATATCAAAAGGTTTTAAATCTTCCATTTTTTCACCTAAACCAATAAATTTAACAGGAATGCCGACAGCTTCTTTAATAGCTAAAACAATACCACCTTTGGCTGTCCCATCTAATTTTGTTAAGACAATACCCGTAATATTGGTGATTTCTCCAAAACTTTTAGCTTGTAAAATACCATTTTGACCAGTTGTTGCATCAATAACAAGTAACACTTCATGGGGAGCTCCAGGAATTTGTCTATCAATAATGCGATTTATCTTTTCTAACTCTTGCATCAAGTTTACTTTGTTTTGTAATCTTCCCGCCGTATCCACTAAAACAATATCCACATTTTCTTCCTTAGCTTTTGCAAGGCCATCAAAAATAACACCAGCTGGATCTTTACTTTCACCGCCGTAAAATAAAGAACCTGTTTTTTCACTCCAATCTTTTAATTGCTCTACAGCACCCGCTCTAAAGGTATCTCCAGCAATCATCATCACTTTTTTGCCTTCATTCATATATTTATAGGCAAGTTTGGCGATACTAGTCGTTTTACCAACCCCATTTACCCCAACCATTAAAATAACGGTAGGTCCTTCTTTCGCTAAGTTAATTTTATCCGATAAAGATTCATTATTAACATAAATAATAAATAATTCATCCACAATAACTTCATTTAAATATTTTGTATCCGTAATATTTTCTTTTTTAACACGGTCTTTCAAACGGTCTAAAAAGGAAAAAACCGTATTCACCCCAATATCGGCCATAATTAAAATTTGTTCTAATTCATCAAAATATTCATCACTTACTTTATTATATTTAATACCTAAAAGACTTAATTTTGAAACAAAATCTTCTCTTGTTTTTTTTAAGCCTTCTTCATAATCTTTTAAATTTTCTTCTTCTGTTTGGGTTTCTTTTTTAGAAACCATATTTTTTAATTTATCAAATAATCCCATAATGTTTCCTCTTTCTAATATTCACATGTGTCACTTTCTAAGTATGTTTCTAAAGAATCATACGAGCCACTTGTCTTACGATAAACAATGATGTCTTTGTCCTCTTTACATATATTATTTTTATTTTCAAATAAACCCGATGTCACAAGCTCAGATATCGAAACGATACGATAGCAATTTTTATCTTTGGCTGTGATATTTTCAGGATTAAAAGTATCTGAACAAGCCTTAAAATAATACTTTTTATTGGTAACATAAGTAATGGCTGTATCTTTTAAACTTTTTACTTGTTCTTCTAAAAGATTATTTTTACTTTCTGTTAATGTTTTTGAAACACTGGTTGCCGCAACCACCATCAAAAGGCCTAAAAGACTTATTACTGCAATGAGTTCAACTAATGTAAAACCACGTTTGTTTATCATCCTTACCACCTGTTTCATTATAGCATTAAAACTTTACAATTACAATTTTTTGCGTTATAATTTTCCCAGCGAAACAACTTTAAACTTATTTTTTGAAAGGAGAAATTTATTAATTATGCAAAACAATAAGGATATCACGTCCGTCATTGCTTTAGGCGGGCTTGGTGAAGTTGGTAAAAATATGTATGTCGTTTCACATCAGGACGAAATTATTATTATAGATGCTGGTGTTATGTTTCCCGAAGAAGACTTAATGGGAATCGATTATGTTATTCAAGATGTTACTTATTTAAAAGAAAATGAAAGTAAAATAAAAGCTTTAGTTATTACCCACGGTCATGAAGACCATATCGGGGGTATTTCTTTTTTGCTTCAAAATGTTAAAATCCCGGTTATTTATGCCCCACGCATTGCAGCAAGTTTAATTAGAAACAAACTAGAAGATAATCATTTAGATTATCAAAATATCGAAATGATTGATAAAGATAGTCATTTAAAATTTGAATATTTTGAACTTGAGTTTATTAATACAACTCATTCCATCCCGGATAGTTTCGCTGTTGTTATTAGAACACCTCAAGGTATTATCTTTGAAACTGGAGACTTTAAATTTGACTTAACCCCTATCGGACCGATTGCCGATTTTCATAAAATCGCTCGTATTGGTGAAGAAGGTGTTAAACTTTTACTTTCTGATAGTACAAATGCTTTATCAGAAGGATTTTCAAAATCAGAATCTTGTGTTGATGAAACTTTAAATGATATTGTTTCAAAACATTATGGTCGTGTCATTATTGCCACATTTGCTTCAAATATTTACCGTTTAAAGCACATTGTTGAAACGTGTCGTAAAAACAATCGTCAAATTATGGTTTTTGGTAGGAGTATGAAAACAAGTATTGAAATTGCTTTAGAAAATGGAATGATTCAAGATCGTAGTATCTTTATCGACCCTGCCAAAGCGAAAAGCCTTAAAAGAAATGAAATATGCATTCTTTGTACAGGAAGTCAAGGAGAACCTTTAGCTGCTTTATCAAGAATAGCCAATGGTACTGACAAACAAATCTCACTTTTAAATGATGATTTAGTCATCTTTTCTTCAAAACCAATTCCTGGTAATGCTGCAAGTGTTAGCCGTGTGATCAATAAACTTTACTTAAAAGGTGTTAAAGTTTTCACCAATAATGAATTTTCAGATATTCATACATCAGGCCATGGTAAACAAGAAGAATTAAAACTTATGCTTCGTCTTGTTAAACCACAATATTTTATGCCAATGCATGGTGAATATCGTATGTTAATGGCCCATCGTGATTTAGCTATCAGCTGTGATATTCCTGAAGAAAACATTTTTATCTGTAAAAATGGCGATACCATCAATCTTACAAACGACGGTATTGTAAGAGGAAAAAGTGTAACAGCAGGCGATGTTTATGTCGATGGTTCCCGTATCGGTGATATTGGTTCCTCTGTTGTAAAAGAAAGAAAAGTCATGAGTCATGATGGTATTTTAATGGCCATCATCAACATCAATCCTTTAACAAAACAACTTTTATTAAAACCTAATGTTACAACAAGAGGATTTGTTATGGTTAATGAAAATGCCAATTTAATTGACAAAATCGAAAAAAAGATTTCGCAAATTGTTCGCGATAATTTTGCCAAAGGGAATTATAGTTATACCGATTTAAAAGGTCAAATCATTTTAGAACTTTCACCCTATATTAGTATTTTAACAGGAAGACACCCAATGATCTTACCTGTTATCATGGAAGTTAAACAAAATTAAACAGAACATGTTACCAAAAAGTGACATGTTTTTTTACATTGCTTCAAATTATACTTGAAAACGAAACTTATTTTTGGTAAAATACTGTACATATGGCGGAATTGGTGAAGTGGTTAACACACCGGATTGTGGCTCCGGCATGCAAGGGTTCGACCCCCTTATTTCGCCCCATTTTAAATTTTATCATTTTATTATTGACAAATCTAAATAAAGTGATATATAATCTATTTGTACTGCTCGATTAGCTCAGTCGGTAGAGCGCACGGCTGTTAACCGTTAGGTCGTAGGTTCGAGTCCTACATCGAGCGCCATTAAGTAAATTACAGACCTTTATAGGTTTGTTTTTTTTGCCTATTTCTTATTTTAAATTAAGCATATCCTACCATAGGTGGTCATATGCTTTTTTTAGCGTCTTTTTTAACCAGTATAGACTGTTTTATCATTGGATTTTCTTTGAAAATTGAACAAAAAAAATTAAGTTTCGGAAAACTGATATTCCTTTGGCTTTATATGTTTTTATTTTATCTTTTTTTCTTATTTTTATTTAAACAAACAAATTTTTTACAAATCAAATTTCATCTCCAATTTCATTTATTTATTTTATTAGCCTTTTTAGCTTTAAAGAAAAACAATGACCCTTATTCACAGATATCTTTTTCTAAAGCTCTTTTATTATTGTCTGTAAATTCAATAGATGGATTATTTATCTCTATAACATTTTTAGAAAAATTTAATATGTTTTATTTAAGTTTATTATTTTCTATTATGACTTTTTTACTTTTTATTCTAGGTTTAAAAATACCATTTAAAATCAAAAAAAAGAAATACACTCTTTGTATTCTTTTCCTTTTTTTGGCTTTATTAAGCCTCTTCTAAACTCTTTTCATATTCATTTAAAACATTCATAATGTCATTTTCTGTCTTACACTCACAAATACGCTGTTTAATCACTTTACCTTCTGGCATACCTTTTAAATAAAATAAGATATTCGAACGCATTTCGAGTAAAGCTAATTTTAAACACTTATCTTCTTTTAAAATATTAAAATGCCGTTTCATCATTACGATTTTTTCTTTATAACTAGGTGGGGATAAAAGAACATTGTTTTCTAAATAATAAGCACATTCTTTCATAAGCCAAGGATTTCCTAAAAGACCACGGCCAATCATTACCCCGTCACAACCCGTTTCTTCCATCATCTTTAAAGCATCTTGGGCACTTAGAATATCGCCATTACCAATGACAGGAATGGAAACAGCATCTTTTACCTTTTTGATGTATTCCCATCTAGCTTTACCACTGTAACCTTGGGCCCGTGTTCTTGCATGCAGGGTAATCGCACTTGCCCCAGCTTCTTCTATTATTTTAGCAACCTCTACACAGTTAATGTGATTTTCATCCCAGCCAAGACGAATTTTAACCGTGACAGGAACACTTACCGCATGAACAACATGAGAAACAATCTCTCTTATTTTTTCAGGATCTTTTAAAAGGGCACTGCCTGCTTGACAAGATAAAGCCACTTTAGGAACAGGACATCCCATATTGATATCAATAATATCTGGATGCATTTTTTCTTCCACGATACGAGCGGCTTCGACAAAAGTTTTTACATCACTACCAAATATCTGTTGGGCAATAGGACGTTCTTCTTCACTCATTTTTAAAAGGTCGAACGTCTTTTCATTTTGGTAAACAAGAGCTTTATCGCTTACCATCTCGGCATACAAAAGACCCGCGCCCATTTCTTTAATAATTTTTCGAAAACTTGTATTAGAATATCCAGCCATGGGGGCCATGACTAAAGGATTTTTAATATAAACATTGCCAATATAAAAACATTTCATAATACACCTCTTTTGATAAGTAAAGGTATTATATCAAAATTTTTGGTTACAATAAAGTACGGGAGGCAAATATGAAAAATAATAATTGTAGTGACTGTTCTTGTAAAACAGTAGAAGGTCGTGCTTACATTGATAAGGATACCGGTTTATTATGTGTCGATTTAGAAAGACAAGACTATGAAACCGATAAAGACATTTTAGTCCCTTATGTTTGTACGACTTGTGGAGAAACCACTTGGAAAACAAAATCTCCAACCGAAAAAGAGGAATAATTTCCTCTTTTTGCATTTAAAAAGGAAAGGACATTTAAAAAGGTCGTCCTTTCCCATAAAGTGTGAGTTTGAGTTTATATGTTATTTATATTGTATAGAGTTTTTTATATATTTTTTTCAAAATATATGGATCGTATCTTCTGTATCACTTCTCCTTTCATGTCTAACATATTACACTTCATTTATGAAATTTATGTGAAAAAGACGTGAATAAATGTAAAAATTAAGCTTTTTTAACATAAAAATAAAAAGTGGTTCCTTTATCTTTCACAGATTTTACCCCGTATTTAAAACCGTGATTTTCTAAAATCTTTTTTACGATAGAAAGACCAAGGCCCGTACCTACAACATTACGGTGATGGTTTTTTTCATTTTTGTAATATTTATTCCAAATAAAAGGAATTTCTTCTTCTTTAATACCTTTACCCGTATCGATAATTTCGACTAAGAAACCTTCTTTTTCTTTTTGAACATGAATGGTTACTTTTTTATCTTTACCGGTATAGTTAATTGCATTATTAATAAGATTATAAATTACTTGATTTAACTTTTGTTTATCTGCATTTACCATGGCTTTCGCTGGTGCCTTTAAAACAATGTGATAATCTTCTGTTTCCTTTATAATTTGATAACGGTTAACAATCGTTTCGATTTCCTTAACAAGGTCAAAGGATTCCCATTTAATTTCATCAGCATTTGCTTCAAACTTCGATAACGCTAAAATATCATTTACGAGTAAATTTAAGCGGTCGACTTCATCCATAATGATATTACAATGCATATTTCTTTTTTCATCATTTTGATAACTCATATCTCTTACCATCTCAGCATAAGCTTTAATCATCGTTAAAGGCGTTTTTAAATCATGGGAAACATTCGCCATTAAGTCTCTTCGTAATTCATCATTTTTTTCAATGTCACGACCTGACTCTTCTAGAACTCTCGCCAGTTCATCAACTTCTAAAATGTCGTATTTAGGAAACATAATGGATTCTCCCGAGCCAAGTTTTTTAGCCCGCCTGGTAATATCTAAGATAGGTCCTGTAAGTTTTTGGGATAAAAAGTATGCGATGAAGCAGGCGAAGATAATCGCGATAATGGTTAAATAAATGAGTTGATTACGAATAATACGGTTAGACACACTTAAATCTTCCAAGGTATTATATAAAAAAACATAACCCGAATTTAATTTAATCCCATAAAGATAAGCACGCGTTTCATATTCATCATTTAAAAGATTATAAGAGGTCATAGACTCATTTGAATCAATAAATTGATTTTCAATATTCAAAATGGTTTGATTGTTTTTTCCAAGAGCGCATCCAACTCTTAAGGTATTATATTGGATATCGTTTTTACCATCATAATATTCAATACAAAGTTCGTTTTTATACGCCACTTTTTCAAGTGTTGCGTTCAAATTTTCATCACTGGTTTTCTGAATCAACGTTGCCAATTGTTTTAAGTTTTGGACTTGATAGTTTTGATAAGCATATTTTAAGTAAAAGACTTGAAAAAGCCAAAGTAAAAGTAAAACGGTAACACTAAAGGTAACAAAGTAAACAAGGGTTTTATGGTGAAAACTTTGTTTTTTATTCTGTGTATTCAAATTTATAACCTACTTTACGAATCGTTTTAATATATTTGCCATATTTCCCTAAGTGTTGTCTTAGTGTTTTTACATGCGTATCTACCGTTCTATCATCCCCATAAAAATCATAACCCCAAATGTTGGTTAAAAGTTGTTCTCTTGATAAAGCAATATGATGATTCGTTAAAAAACATTTTAATAAATCATATTCTTTGGGCGTGAGCAAAACAAGTTCCCCATCTATTTTTACTTCATGAGCTTTATCATCTAAGGTAAGACCACCAAAAACCAATTTTTCGTCTTCGTTATGATAACGTTTGGTAATAGCTTTTACCCTAGCCACAAGTTCTTTAGGGCTAAAAGGCTTTGTGACATAATCATCAATACCTAAATCAAAACCAATCAGTTTATCAAACTCTTCTTGTCTAGCCGAAAGCATCAAAACAGGAATGTTTTTTAACTTTTTAATTTCTTTCATCGTTTGAAAGCCATCTTTTTGGGGCATCATAATATCTAAAACAATTAAATCGTAATCCATTTTACGCACACATTTTAAAGCTTCATCACCATCCCCAGCTTCATCAACCATAAAATGTTCATTTTCTAAATATTCTTTCACAACATTGCGAATTAAAGCTTCGTCATCAACAACTAAAATCCTCATAACAAACCTTCTTTCTTCTTTGGTCTTTAATATTATAACAAAATTGTGAGAAATACATGAACTTTTTTAACTCCAAACCATCTTTGAAACCAAAAGAAGGTCACCTAAATGACTATAGTCTCTTTCGTAAGCACCCCGTTCTTTATTGGCCAGCAAACATTTTTCATAAAGATCTTCTAAGATAAAACTTTTAAGTTCTTCTTTATTCAGATTTTTAGCTAAGCAAAGTTCAATATAAAAATTACGTTTTTGTTCATTACAAAGATCTAATAAAATTTTAATGTGTTCCCAAGATAAACTTAAAAGAGCTTCAGGAGGCTTTTTGGGATACATAAGATACAGTTTTTGCATGTAAAAAAGCTCGTTGGTATCATAAATACCCGGATACTCTTTATCAAGTTCCTTTAAAACCTCTTCTAAGAAAAGCTGATTTTGTGAAAGAAAATATGCACGGCACGCATACCATCCCCGATGTTGGTCACTATCTTTAAAAAGAAAAGGTTTCCTTTCATAAATTTCTGGTGTTTTGGATAATAAAAAATCCATAATTTCTTGTTTCATAAGTCGTCCTTTCTTTAAGGAAGTAAAAGTACCTCCTACTTATATATTCAAGAAAAATCATGGATTTCCTTTTTTTTCAGGTCAAAAAGTTTAATTTTTTAATTTTTTGACGTCAAATTGACACTTTTTTTACAAAGGCAAGTAGTTGGTCATATGTAAACTTACGTTTTTGGTAAAAGGATACATAAAGTCCCCATTGTCGGTTAAGAAAGGAGCCACGACAACCATACTATATCGAGGTATTTCTCTTGGATAATAAAAGGCGACGGTGGAATTAATCACTTCTTTATCCACCACCCCATCATTATCACTGTCATAAAAAGTTTCGCTTGTTCCAGTTTTTCCCACAGCATTTTTTCTTTTATTAACATAACTTGAAGCCGTTCCACCGTGAAAAACCTCGTAAAGACCTTCTGTTATCCGGTCATAAAAGGAGGTATCTAATTCAATTTGATTTAAAAAGGTATTATAATCTTCTTTTTTAAATCGTAAGGCATACCGATTGCCATAATTAGAAAGCGTATTAATATACTGTAAAAGACTTATTGGTGTATATGTGTCATATTGGCCTATCGCAAAGTTTAAAAGAAGGTCGCCCGCCACTTTACTTCCTTTCATACCCGTTTGTTCCAAAGGATAATCGATATCCGTTTTAGCCCCTAAACCATAAGCATTAAAAACATCACGGTAACGTTTAAAATCTTCTTCGGTAACGTTAAACTTCATATTATAACGATAACTTTGCCCTGTGGAAGAAATAGCCGTTAGAAACTGATAGTAATTAGAAGATGTTTTTAAAGCCGTGATATCATCGACATACCCAAGTCGCTTATAAGAGCATTTAGAAGGCTCTGAGTAAAGCTTCACACAGCTATCTTTCACTTTTTTGCCGACTTTTATGGCCCCAGATAAATACCCAACCGTGTTAGAAGCTCCCTTTACGACACTACCCATCGCGTAAGAAGAAGTAAAAGCGGTAATCGTAATATCCGTAAAACCAGCATCTGTTTTCTTTAAGCCTGTTAAGGCGATAATCCCACCCGTAATGGGATTACCAATCATCGCATAAGCTTCTTTAAAGTACTTGGCAGAAGTTCTTTTACTTGCCTTTGTCATCTCTTCTTTCATAACTTTAACGAGCTCTTGTTGCACATCAATATCAATATTCAAAGTAACGTCATTTCCTGGCGTACTTTCTTTTACCATCGCAAGCGTATTATCACTATTGATGAAATACTTAGCTTTCTCGCCCTTTAAAATATCTTCATACTCTTCTTCTAAACCACTCGTTCCAACCGTGTCCGATAAAGCATAACCTTTTTTCATATAAGAAGAAAGCTTTTCTTTTGAGATGCTCCCCACCGTCCCAAAAATAGATAAAAGCATATCTTCGTAAGGATAGACTCTTTCATATGAAACCGTTTTAAATAAAGAAGGAATCCCTAAAGAATCTATTTGATTAATAAAAGCCTCATCAACATTTTTAAACAAAACTTTATCTTGATAGCTATATCCATTTTGCATTTTTAAAAATAAATAAGCTGTCTTTTGATTATCTTCGTCATAATTTAACATCTCACTCGTAATACGGTCCCACTTCATCTTAGAAATTTCTTCGTCACTTAATTTATGCATACTATAAAGCTTTTTTTCTTCACTCGTAATTAAATCATTCCCATTATTATTTAAAGCCAAATAATAGTTTTTTAAATCTGTTAAAGATAAAGAAAAACTATCTAAAAAAGGGCTTAATAATTTCGCAATAAGAAGCTCATCTTTAATCGTCGCCTTATAGTTTTTATGGTAAGAAATATTATACACTTCTTTGTTATCCACTAAAACTTTACCATTCACATCTAAAATACGACCTCTTCTAGGACTTTCTCCTAAAATAATACGTTCGGTTTTTTCTTTTAATTTTGTTTCATAATAAAGATGATTTTCATGATTTATTTGATATATTTGAAATATAAAAATACTAAAAAAAGCTATTAAAAGTAATTTCACCTTCATATAACCACCCTTATTAGTATTATTTTTTTTTACTTTTTCATACAATATTTTAGGTGATGTTATGTATAATTTAATCGCACGTTATATGGAGAAATTAAAAAAAGAAGATGTGGCTCTTTTTGCGACCAAAAATAACGTTTCTTTAAGTCAAGAAGAACTGGACTTTACCTATCTTTTTGTCAAAAAAAATTGGGATAAAATCTTACAAAATCCCAATTTACTTAACTTCGAACGTTTTAAAGACCGTTATTCCGAAGAAAACTTTGTTAAAATCCAAAAACTTTATCAAATGTATTATCAAAAATACGGCCATTACTTATAAAAATCATGGATATGAGAAAGAAGATTTTCATCAAATTTTTTCTCCCGAATCATTTCGATTTCAAAACGATAAGGAGGATATAATCTCTTTTTATCTTCTTTGGTTTCCCCAACATAAGGCGTTTCTAAAATTTTAGGAACGTCTTTTAAGCGTTCATTATAAATGACGTTTAATAACGCCTCAAAACCAATCGTGCCATAACCAATATTTTCATGACGGTCCTTATGCGAAGATAAGACATTTTTACTATCATTGATATGAATACAATGAACTTTAGATAACCCAATTTCTTTGTCAAAAGAATCTAAATAGGTATCAAAATCGTGAATATCTACACCAGAGTCATTTAAATGACACGTATCTAAACACACACCCACAGGATAATTTATATTATCCACAAGATATTTTAATTCCTCTAAATTAACCCCGCATTCTGTTCCTTTACCAGCCATGGTTTCTAAAAGAATTTGGGCTTTAAAATTATCCGCTAAAACAAGATTTAAACCATCTTTAATATTCTTAAGAGCTTCTTCTTTTGAAAGGCCAACGGCACTACCAGGATGTAAAACTAAATACTTTACACCTAATAAATCACAACGTTTCAATTCATTCTTTAAAAAGCCTATGCTAAATTGCCATTTTTGTTCCTCTTTTTTATTAGCCAAATTAATAATATAAGGAGCATGACAAATAACATGATTCATATCCATATTATTTTCTTTCATAAGCTCTTTTCCTTCAAACGTTGTTTTCTCATCAATATCTTTTCGAATCGTATTTTGGGGAGCTCCTGTATAAAACATAAAGGTATTCGCCTTATAACTTAATGCTTCCTTAACACTTCCTAGTAAACCGTCTTTACTATTAAAACCAACATGACTACCAATTATAAGCATTATTATCCACTTCTTTCTTTGTAAATTATAACAAAAGAAAAAGCCTATTTCTAGACCTTTATTCTTTACCGCAAGTAAATACTTTATTAGCTGTTACCGTTGCTTTTGAAGCATCCATAACTTGCTCAGAATCATCTTTTACATCTGTGTCTTTGTCTTCAATAGCATAACTGCTACTATACATCCAACCTTGGAACTTTAATTCACCATTTCCAGTATTTGTAACTAAAACGCTGCCATTGTAATTTCCTTTGTTTTCAAAAGTATCAAGTTTTGATGTGTCTGGACACTTTGTATTAGCGGACGCATCTGTTTTATCAACAATACAGTAACATACCGTATCACCACTTTTTTTAAGTTTATTACCGCTTAACATATCTGTTTGAGCTTTTAATTGGGCAGAATCAAGTAATGATAAAAATTCTGTACGAAAAGCACTACGACGAGTATTCGCCATAATAGTAATAACACTATTACCTGCTAACATCATAAGTACGGCTAAAATAATGATAACAGCCAAAAGTTCAATAAGGGTGAAACCTTTTCTATTTAAAACTTTTACATCTTTCATATAACTTTCTCTCCTATTCATAGGAAAATTATATAACATTCAGCAAGTCTTTTCAACATTTTTTGCCCTCCTTTAAGGCAATCGCATAAAACCTAAATATAAAAATGTGATAAAATGGTGGATTTATTAGGCTGTTTACTATATCCCTATAGTAGGAGTTGACGACAAACACGAAATCACTATACAATCATTTTCCCTAAAACCTACATTTTTATATTGACTTTAATACCTCGTGATACAAGAGGTAAAAAACACGAATTAATAAATATTTTGATTATGACTATTTATGGTATCTTATGAGGTTATACAGATTTTACGAATCCTACTGATTTTCTAAAAGTACACGAGAATTATTTTAATGAACTTCTTGATTTAAAAAATGGCACTCCTTCTCATGATACCTTATCAAATGTATTTTCAATTATTGATTCAGCTAAATTTTTAAATATTTTTATCGATTAGATTAGTGAAATCATTGAACAAAATGGAAATCATTTAAGCATTGATGGTAAGGCTGTTAAACGTGCTCGTGATAAAATTAACGGTGGCAACACACCTTATATTGTATTGGCTTTTCTAAGTGACATAGGTATTTCTGTTGGACAAGTTAAAGTAGATGATAAATCAAATGAAATTACCGCCATTCCTGAATTAATAAAAATACTAGATATCAAAGACAGAATTATTACCATTGATGCCATTGGAACTCAAGAAGAAATCTGCAATTTAATTGTTTCTAAAGAAAAAAATGGTAATTACATATTAAAAGTGAAAGATAATCAAAAAGACCTTAGGGACGACATAAAAACTTATTTTGACTTAGGTCTTAAAAGGGATGAATCAGATATTGCTATATGGGAAACAGATTATGAAAAAAATCACGGTAGAATCGAAAAAAGAGTTTATTATTTATCTTACGACATTGGCTGTCTTTCTGATAAATCAAAATGGAAATCAATTAAAGCCATTGGGATAATTGACGTTCACAGAATTGAAAATGATGTTGAAAAAGTTACCAAACATTATTACATATTAAGTCAAACTTTTGATATACAGACCTTCATTAAAACAACTCGTGAGCATTGGAATATAAAATGTGGTTTAAACTGGAGATTAGGTGTCATTTTAGATGAAGAACATTCTAGAAATAGAGTTGGCAATTCTATTAATAATTTATCATTAATCAGAAAAGTAGTATTTAATCTCGTTAGATTAGACAAATCTATGGGTGAAAAGCTCACTTTAAAACAAAAAATGACACGTTATACAAGCGATTTCAAAAATATTGAGAGCCTTATATTCAATGTCATTCTTTATTGCGAACTGTAAATTTACGTCAAATTTTTATGCGATTGCCTTATACAAAAAAGACTATCTCATAAAAGATAATCTTTCCTATCATTAGATTAACAAAAATAAGTTTTTTTCGTAAACTATTTATAGGTGATAACATGAAACCACGTAATTCTTTTTTAAATGTTTTATGTATTTTTGTTTTAGGTGTGCTCATTTTTTATCAAGTGATTATTACACTTATTTTACCTTTGCGATTTAATATTTTTGTTTTACTTGTTGAATTTGTCTTACTTTTGTTTTTCCTCTACCGTATTGTATGGCCGTATTAATTCTTCTGTTTTATAGATATAATCCAGTGTAAAACGAATATTTTTAACATTCTCAAGTTCATTATCTAAAAGTTCTACTTTAGGGGGTATGGCGATAGTTAAAAAGAAAAGTTGTTGTTCTTCCTCACTCAGAGGATTTAGCTTTAAATAAGTACTTAAAATTGGTTCGAAATTAATTTCGAAATAGCAATTTTTATAAAACTTTATTAAATCTAATACAGGTGTATCTTTTCTAGAATTATCCCAACTGATTAAACAATTTTCTCTTACATGATCCAAAGATAAATTATTATGAATTTGGCAAACACGGTATTTATTTAAATTCTCACACTGTTCATACCATTTTTCTAAAGTATCTTCGGCATAATTTAATGACGCTAAAATTTTAGAAATATGGGTAAGCAAAAAATATTCACTTGGACTTGGGTAAACTTTTTGAAAATACTCTTCATATAAATTTTCATAGTAATAACGCACATAAACAATTTGTGATTTTAATTCATCATATATTTTTTTAAATTCATCGGTTGTTACATCTTTATAATAAGTTGTTTTTTGGTGTAATAAAGCCACCATTTTAATTAAATCTAACGCCTTTTGTTCTTTAGGAGCATAACTTTCTTTAACATAAGAAAAAACATTAATATCCTCTCTTGTATCATCTATTAAAAGAGGATAATAAGAAAAACTCCGACTATTTAAATAATCGTAGAGTTTTCGCATGTCTTGTTTTTTCTCTTTTAAAACAAATTGTCCACTGGTTGAATCTAAAAGCAAAGCCTTCTTTTTCCAAGTTACTTTTGTTGGCTTATAAACTTCTTTTAATATATCAAGACTTTTACGATTCATCATCGACAGGAATAATAATCTTACTTCCCATAACTAAATTATCGGTATCATTATACATTTTAATGAGATTTAAATCTGCATGATAAAGAGCACAAATACTTTCTACGGTTTCGCCTTCCTTAACAATATGAATATGATAAGTTGTATATTCTTCGTCTTCTATAACCGTATTCATTATAACGTCTTCACTCTCATTTCTTTCTTCTTCTATCGATTGTTTAGGTTCTTCTTTAATTTCTTCTTCTTTTTGTACCGCAGGTTCTATTTTAGGGAGTTCTTCTTCTTTTCTTTCTTCCATCATGGCAATCATTTCGTCACTATTAACAGAAGGAACTTCTTTTTCTTCCTCTTCTTTTTCTTCTAAAGAATAACAAAGTTCTAACTCAACATTGACCGTAATTTCTTTTTCACTTTGAATATCATATGCAAAATCGGTAATTTCTAAAGTTAAATCATCTTTTTTTATGTTTTCAGGAACTTCAATGGTAAAAGGAATTTTATAAGAAAAAGGAAGAACATTGGCACTGATATCATGACTTTTATACTCACCAGTTACATAAAGAAAACCCTTAATTTCTTCGTTTTCTAAAGTAAATTCTCTTTCTAATGATATACTTGTGATTTCACTAATCTTAGTTGAAAATTCTAAGTTTTTTGTAAATGGTATTACACTTTTCATTTCATCATCCTCTCTAAAACAGTTTATGAAGAAAATAAAAAAAAAGAAGTAAAAAATTTTACTTCGAATGTCGTTTTGCAAACTCCGTTAATAAAAAATCAAAAGTTTCTTTAGAAATAGCTTTTAAAACATTTTCATCTTTTACATACTCTTTAATCAAAACATCTTCTGGATCATCTTCCTTAAATAAATAAAGGTAAAGATGATTTTGATATTCTAATTTATCTAAAACGAGATAATTACCATTTTCTAAAGTAAACATCGTTACTTCATTCATTTCATACCTCTTCCTTTTTCTGCTGTCTTTTGGATAGCAAGTTCTTCTTCAACGCCTTTAATATATTCATCATAGGTACTATAACCTAGATAAGTCATATATTCATCTAAATTTTTATATTGTTCATTACCTAAGCCACCTATAAACTTATTTAAATTACGCGTTTTATCTTCCATATTTAAAGGAATTTCTTCTCCTATGCCCGCTATAAGATATTTTGTATCATCTTCTCTATTTTCTTCGTAACACTTTTCTTGATTATTTAATATAGCCTTAGAAACTTTACTTTCATTATAGGCAAAAGTCGTACCAGCCATATCTAACGGATACCAATTTTCATTCAAAATTTTATTACCTTCTGCTTTATAATAATCAAAGCGTGAATTATCTTTTGGAAAAGACATCACCAATAAAACAGCCGCACCGCCTAAAACAAAATACGTTGCAGAAGAAAAGATTTTTTTTTGCTTTTCTTTTATTTCAACATTTTTTCTTTCACGTATTTTTTGGTCTTGCTTCATAGAGGCTGCTAACATTTTTTCATAACGAACTCGATTTTCTTGAACGATTCTTATGCCATCTTCTTGTAACCTATTCATAATTCTTCCCTTCCTTATTTTAAGGATAAACCAAAAACAAAAAAGTGTCAAATATAATTCTTATTATTTTACGTTAACTAATTATGTGTTAAAATGAATAAGATAGAATGAGGTGGAAAATGATTAACGAAAGTGTATTTAAAGCCTACGATATAAGAGGAAATTATCCTAATGAAGTAAATGAAGAAATGGCTTATATCATTGGCAAAAGCTACGGAAGTTATTTACAAGAATTTTGTGATAAAAATAAATGTGTGGTAGGAAGGGATAATCGGCTTTCTTCACCAAGTTTAAGTGAAGCTTTAAAAAAAGGTCTTTTAGATTCCGGTATTAATGTGATTGATTATGGCCTTATTACAACCCCAATGCATTATTATACAAGATATAAAGAAAATACTTACGGTGTTATGGTAACCGCGAGTCACAATCCTAAAGACGATAATGGTTTCAAATTTTCTTTTGATTCTCTTGCTAATGCCCGAGGTGATATGATTGAAGATTTTAAAAAATATACCCTCCAAAATAACTTTAAAAGTGGTCAAGGTATTTTAGAAAACAGAGATATCTTGAATGATTATTTAGCTTATTTAAAAAGTAATACTCATATGGGGAAAAGAAAATTAAAAGTGGTGATTGACCCAGGTAATGGCGTAACCGCAACCATTGTTAAAAAAGTTCATGAAATGTGGAAAAATTTAGAAGTCACTTATATTTGCGATGAAAGTGATGGGACATTTCCTAACCACCATCCTGATCCTGCTGTCGAAGAAAATATGCAAATGCTAAAAGATAAAGTGAAAGAAGTTGGCGCAGATATTGGTATTGCGTATGATGGGGATGGCGATCGTTTAGGTATTATTGATGAAAAACAAAATTTTATCATGGCCGACAAATATATGATTGTCGCGATAAGAGATATGATTTCGAAAGTAGAAAACAAAACTTTTTTATGCGATGTAAAATGTTCTAAAGCTTTAATTGATGAGATTGGCCTTTTAGGAGGCAAAGTCTTTATGAGTCGAACCGGCACAAGTTTCACAGAAGCAAACACTAAAGAACATCATATTCCTCTAGGTGGAGAATTATCCGGTCATATTTTCTTTAATGATCGTGGTCCTGAGGTTTGTAGTGCTATTTATGCCGGTCTACGTTTTTTAGAAATTTTATCTTTGACAGATAAGAGTTTCAGTGAATTATTAGAAAACATCCCTCTTTATTATTCGACACCAGAAATAAAAATTCCCGTGGCTAATGATAAAAAGTTTGAGGTAGTGAATAAAGTCATAGAATACGTGAAAAGTAAACGTTATGAATATTTAAACATTGATGGTGTGCGAGTTAATTTTGAGGATGCTTGGGCCCTTATAAGAGCCAGTAATACAGGACCTAACTTAACGCTTCGTTTTGAAGCCACAACCGAAAAAGAAATGGAAAAAAGACAAAAAGAATTTACAAAAGTAATTGAGAAAATTATTTCGTAAATTTTTTTTTTATAATTCTTTTAAATAATGAAGCATAAAGTTAGCCACATGGGCACATGATTCTTCTAAGAACTCTTCGTATGTTTTTTCGTTATGATTATTAGGGGTATCAGAAATACTTCTTATAATCAGAAAAGGAATATGCGATAAAAATGCAATTTGGGCCACACTCGCCCCTTCCATCTCCGTACATAACGCATTAAATTTTTGATGAATTTTTAAAGACATTTTAGGGTCTGTACAAAAGATATCGCCAGACGCAATAACGCCTTTAAAAACAGGAATATTATACTTTAAAGAAGTTGTCAAAGCTGTTTTTAGTAAATATTCGTCCGCTTCCATATAAACCCCAATATCAGGAATATAACCTTTTTCATGATGAAAGGCGGTAATATCAAAGTCATGTTGTACCATTTTTTCACCAATCACTAAAGAACCAATCGAAAGAGTATTTGAAAGACCTCCGGCAACACCAATATTAATAATTGCATTCACTTTCATATTATCAATAAGAATTTGGGTACATCTTGCGGCATTTACTTTACCCACCCCACACTTGGCTAAAATAAGTTTTATGTTGTTATAATGTCCTTCTAAAAAAGTTAAATCAAAAATATGATATGTTTTATCTATTTCAATATATTTTGCCAAGGCATCCATTTCTTCATCCATAGCAAAAATTAAACCCAATGTCTGCATAAAGCACCTCACTTGCCTCTTTAATATAACATAAGGCCTTCTAAATAAAAAGTATTTATAAACGTTTTAGAGAATTTATACGATGTGTATCCCCATCCCTTATAGGTAATACTCAAATATAAATGTGGCAATTTTACAAAATAAAAACAACTTCGTAAACTGTTGTTAAACAAAAGAAAAATACAGTAAGAAGTTGTTAATATAAATATAGTGCAAAAATATAAATACCTCACTTTAAAAAGAACCACCATATGAGACACTATCCACTAAAAATTCACTGGCTTTTAGCTTACTTTTATTTCGTAAGGACTATTCGCCGTGCCAATGCCGCCACTTATCTGAGCATCAGATGAGAGATTGATAACCGCGCGAACACCAAAGCCGTAAGTCACGTAGTTGTAGCCGTTAAGATAGCCTACGCTGTTCAAAGAGAACCCATACGCCGCCGTATCCGAGACACTGAAAACCCTCGGAGACAAAGTCCAATAAGTAGACGTACTATAAGTATAAGTGGATTTGTTAATATAACCATTAGCATAGCCTGAAAGCATTAATTCATCGACAGTAATTAAGCCTATCGGATAAGTTAAGGCTTTATTTCCTTTAGTACTTGTACTTAAGGTAAATAAATCGTTTGTTTGAGCACATTTTAAAGTAGGTTCCTTGGTTTGATAATATCTACTATATGGTTCATAGTATGTATAAGAACCTGTTGTAGAATATCCATCTCCTGAAGATAAACATCTATCATTACAGAAACCGGCATCAGCAATGACTGATTCGTTGCTTGTTCCTAAAATATGAGTTTTATACCAATTATCTAATTCTTTTTTGATATTACTGTCGTTTTCATTGGCATTTGTTTTTTCATAACTTGTATTTAAAGTGCTGCCATACATATAGCCTACATAGGCTGGGTTATCTCTTTTACTATTAAAGGCAGCAGATTTTATATTTAATCCTGAACCACTGGCATTGGCTGTTGTTCCCGCATATAGAAGTCTGACACTACCATCACCATTGATACGAATGATTCGCCAGTAAGCACCAGCATATTTTACATAGTTGTTATTTACAGAACCACGATAGTAATAACTTATACCATCGTCATCTGCCATTTGATAAAGTCCTTTATCTGATTTATCACTTTCTCTTTCTGTTTGGTTCATTAAATAGCCTTTTAAATTATATCTTCTTATTTTGAAAGAAGTTCCGCCTGAACCAGTTGCTGTACCATCTGTAATACTTGCGCTTGTGATTTCATAAATATTTGCACAATTTGAAGTATTTTTACTTATTGATATAACATCAGCAGAACTCGTGCTATATCCGGCACTACAGAAATAATACTTCGTAGTACCTCCATATGTTAAAGTAGTTGGATCTACTTGTTGAACATTTGTAATGTTATATTTTCCTGTCTCGGAATTAAAGGTATAACTAGAGCCTATTGGAAGTAAAACAGCTGAGGCAGATAAGTTTTTGAATCTCGCATCTGTATCTTTTTGAGCAACTAAGTCTGGGTGAGGCATTGTTGATGATGGACTACTTAGACTTGTGGCTTTATTTTCATTCCAAATAAGAATTGGGGCTGTCTTACTAAAATCAACGGTTTGTTTGGCCGCGATTTTTTGCTTAGATATTTCTGGGGTTGTTTGATATTCGTTAGCTAAAATAGCGTCTACTAAAGTTGTATATCCTTGTTCTACTGGACTATAGTTACTTACTGAACCAATAACGACAACTTTGGAACTAAATAAAGTATTCATCGCATCCGTGTTTTCAGCTGTAACATCTTCCGCCATCCATAATCTTAAATTATAATCAACACTATCGCCTGCACCTAAAGCACCTTTTACTAATGTCTTAGATGCCACAGCGCCATCTATTGTTGTCTTTGCATCTTCTAAAACACTTAATTTTGTAACGCCTTCATTATTAAGCATGGCATTAATATATTTAAGAGGCATAGTGTTATCATCAAGCATTTCAAGATTTACCGTGTAACTAGCAAATAAATCACAAGTATTTGTTATAGTAAAACTATAAGGTGTTAATTTTTTTCCCTCTTCATCCAATATTGGATAAGCGTTAGCTAAATTTATATTATTTTTTTCATTTGACAAAGATAAACTAAAACAACTTGTGGCTACTTTGTTTACTCCTGTCTGGGTATAAGTTAATATCCAATAAGCGTAAGAAATACCAATGGTTCCCAATAATACTATCAAAATTACCGTGATAATAAGGACTGTCTTTTTATTTGGATTATCCTTATTAAACAACTTTTTCATAATTGCCCACTCTCCTAAATTCTAAAAGATATTTTTAATATATCATCTTCTATCTTTTATAATTGTACCAAATTTTTGACAAAAAGTATTTAGCTTAACATCAAAAGCAGGTCAAAGACATGAAATAAATTTTCCTAAGTTTTATCTTTAGCTAAAAGCGTTTCATCATGCTTCTTTTTTTAAACATGTACTAAGCTGGAACCAAAGACTGCAGCTCCAATAATTAATATTATCATTCTAAACTATTTCTTTTCTAAAACGTCTCTTACTCTTGTAGAACTACTGATATTTCCTTCATCATCTTTTAACCAAAGATAGTATTCTTTATTACTATATATCGAAATAGATGCTTTACCATTATCTAAAGATTTCCAACAAAAATTGTTGACATCAGGTTTAGAAATGGTTGTTTTAATGCAATAAAATGAGGATTTTAAAGAAGTATCGATAGATAATTGATTGTCTTTCATTTTTAAATTTTCAATTTTAGCATCTATATTATCTACTTTCGTATAATAAGAGTTACTTTCTTTATGATTTTCTAACACGTTATACGTAGCAATAAAAGTAAATACGCATAAAATAAATATTCCTTCAATAATTATAAAGGACGTGGCATTATTATTTTTCATTTCTTACCTCCCGATAATCTTTAAAAAACTTTACATAGAAAGGTTTAAATAATTCTCCTATAACAAAAGTTATAATACAAATTCCTATTGTTAATAAAACACTTTTTAATGGTATGTTAGGAACAATAAAATACTTAGATAGACCGGTTGTTAAAATAAGGATTTGAATAATCGTTAAACAAAGTAAACCTAGCGATAGTCTTTTGTTAGCAAAAATATCCTTATTTAAAACAGATGTTTTTAAATGACGACAAGATAAAGAATAAAGTAATTCGTGACAAATTAGAAAAATAAACATCAAAGAACCTGCTATATTGGCATCATAAGTTTTAGAATAATAGATAAATAAACCTATCATTATTGTTGATTTTATGACAGCGCCTACAACTATTTTCGCTGTTAAAAAAGGTGTAAAAAAGCTAGTATTTGATTTATTGGTTGATGTATTTTCCATAACATCTTTTTCACTTTTTTCAAACGAAAGCATGATAGCCGGAATAGAATCCGTCATTAAATTTACCCATAATAATTGTAAAGTTGTAAACATTTCCATATTCATAAGCATAGATGCAAAAACAAGAATAACTTCAATAATATTGCCTGCTAATAAATACAAAATAACTTTTTTGATATTAGTGGTAATACGTCTTCCTTCCTCAATCCCATCGACTATGGTAGAAAAACTATCATCCACTAAAATACAATCGGCAACTTTTTTAACAACTTCGGTTCCGGTGATACCCATACCGATACCAATGTCTGCTTTTTGGATAGCTGGGGCATCATTTACACCATCACCTGTCATGGCTACCACATAGCCCAAAGACTGCAAAGCCTCAACGATACGTAATTTAGCACTTGGCGTAATTCTTGCATAAACTTGATATTTTTGAACGGCTTCTAATAGTTCATCATCCGTCATTTTATCAATGTATTTACCTTCAATAGCTTTACCATCTTCTTCAATGATATGAACCGATTTAGCAATAGCTACAGCTGTATTAATGCTATCGCCTGTTATCATTATAGGTTTTAAACCCGCTTTATGGCAAATACTAATGGCCCCCGATACACTTTCTCTTGGTGGGTCCATCATGCCAATTAAACCAATAAAAATCATGTTACTTTCTAATTTTTCAATATCCTCGCTTTTATAGGCAAAGGCAAGCAATCTTAACGATTTAGCCGATTGCTCTTTTTCAATCGTCAGAATTTTTTCTTTGTATTCCGGATTCATAGGATAAATTTTACCATTTACAATATAATGGGAACAATTATTAAGAACAGAATCCAAACTTCCTTTTGTAAAAGAGTATTGGATATGATTAATTTCATTTAGGGTTGTCATCATTTTACGGTCAGAATCAAAAGGATATTCTTTTAATCTTTTAACTTCATTAAATTTAAAACCACTCATTTCTAAGTATTTATAAATAGAAACTTCTGTTTCATCACCCATATAAACATCGTTGTTTTTTACAACATTTTGACACAAAAAGGCACATATTTTTAATAAATCACTATTGGGAATAGTATCGGTATCGTTATAGAGATGTTCATTCACATATATGGATTTAACAAGCATTTTATTTTGCGTTATCGTTCCGGTTTTATCGGAACATATCACATCGGTTGATCCAAGTGTTTCTACAGAAGATATTTTTCTAATAATAACATTTTTCTTAGCCATAGCACTCATACCAAGGGATAAAATAATAGTTATGATAGAACTAAGTCCTTCTGGAACTGCAGCCACAGCTAAAGAAATGGATAACATCAAAATATCAAAAAAATCATTTTTCATAAGTAACCCTAAAGCCATCATCACTAAAATAATCACTAAGATAATATACGTTAGTACTTTACTTATTTGATTCACTTTTTTCTGAAGTGGTGTTAAAGATGCTTTTTTATCAATTAAGCTGGTAGCAATTTTACCAAGTTCCGTTTTCATACCTGTCGCACATACTAAGACAAAAGCATGACCATTTGTAACATTACAGCCGGCATAAACCATATTTTTTCTTTCGTATAATTCTTTTTCTACGATTATTTCTTCATTATTTTTCTTCATAGATTTAGATTCACCGGTAAGTGTTGACTCATTTACTTCTAAATTATCAGATGAAATAATTCTTGCATCCGCGGAAACATAATCGCCAGCTTCTAGTTCAACAATATCCCCCACGACAATATTTCGGACATCAATGGATTCTTTAACACCATTTCGAATTACAAAATTATTCGTAACAAACATTTTATTTAATTCTTGAATAGCCGCATCGGCCTTTTTCTCTTGGATAAAACTTAAAATGGCATTTATAATAACAATCACAATTATTATAATAGAATCAAAATAAGATTCGTTTTGAATATAAGACATAATCGCTGAAAAAATAGCCGCGCAGATTAAAAGAATAACCATAAAATCATTAAATTGTTCTAAAAATAAAATAAAATTACTCTTTTTCTTTTGTTCAGTAAGCTTATTTTCCCCATATTCTTCTAAACGCTTTTTAGCCTCCTCTTCGGTAAGGCCAAGACGACTTGTGTTTAATAAGTGATAGAGTTCCTCCACACTTTTGTTATAAAAATTATCTTTATTTTCATTTTTCATATTCTTCTCCTTTAAATTCTAATCGACAATAAAAGACGTTATAAATAAAATAACAACAAATATTAACCATAAAAAAGCAATAAATGTTCCGATGTTTACAAATATATAATGTATATTCTTTTTTATTTTACACCCACAATTACGGCAATAAATATCATCATTTTTATTAATAGCCTTACAATTAAAACATTTTTTCATCATTCACCTACAAATATTTTCTAATTACTTGGATGATTTCCAAACTGCTTTTTTCTAAATTACCCTTATGTAAATAATAATCATGAATCGCTTCAGCTATGGTTTCATCCGCGATTAAAAGGCCGTTTTTATCAGTGGCACCCGCATACTTAGAAATGGTTAGAGCAAATGAAGAAATATCTAAAGTTTGATTGTATTTTTCATTATAATTTTGTAAGGCTTGGTTAAGCACCATAGAGGAAAAAGTTCCCTCATCAAATTGATTAACAAGTTCACTTATTTCTTCTTCATTTTCTTTCGTAATAAAAGTAATATTATCGACGCCATTTTTTCTAAGAAAGGCCTTAAAAGAAATATAATGACCTAATTCATGAGCAATCGTACTTTCCCAAGTCGCATCTTTCACATACCAATCTTTATTGACAACACTTGATAAGGGTTGCTTCATAATATCTTCATTTAAAAAATAATAACTATTTAATAAAATTTGCGTTTTATTTACTTTATTATAATTTTCGATATTTTCTTTCGCATTAATGAATTGAAACATCGGTTGGAACCGGGCAATATACTCCGAATTACTGGCCGCATTGGTAATGGATATATTAGTAAGAGAACCCTTAATGTTAGGAAATAATACATAAACATCTTTGACAACATCGGTTATTTTCTTTGCCACTTCATCACTGGCATCGCAAAAACTAACGATGGGAATATCGGTAAAAGTAGTGATTTCATTTTCATACTGTAAAGTCTGGGTTCGGTGCATACATTTCCAACTTTGTAAATTTAAATCTGATTTTATCATTTCGATTGCCTGTTCATAACTATTTACTAGTTTTCCATTATATGTGTTATCTGTTTTAATGATAGAAACATTATAGCCATAAACTTGACTATTTAATTGTCTTTTTAAATAAAATAGTGATTTATATAAATTATTACCCCGAAGAAAACTTGTTAAAAAAAAGAAAATAAAAGCGGATAAGGCTGTGATAATCATAAGAAAAAACTTGCTTTCTTTTTTGAGAACTTCCCCATTTAAAATACTCTCGAGATTATTTTTATCTTTAGCAAAGGTATAACCTTTGGCTGTCCAATGACCACATTTATAACAAAAATTATCATCTTTTTCAATTTCATCCGCATCACAATTTTGATTTAAACATTTCACGTATGAACCACCACTCATTCTCTACTATTAGATACATCATAGCACAGTTTGTTATAAAAATGGGAAAAAAAAGAAAAAGTTCTTCACTCTTTCTTTATAATTTTTTAACGATATTTAAAACATAAAGGCTTTCTGTCAAACTACAAACTTCGGAAATAAGAAGGAAAACACCGGCCATTATAGTAAGAGCTTTCACACTTTCAAAAGGGTTCATAATTAAGACAACACCTAAAATAACCATTAATAATTCGATAAGCAAAAGCCATAAAGAGCTTTTGGAAAAAGAACTAAAATTAATCGCTATTTGCATTTTTAAAAGACTGCTAAAAATAATCCATAAACCTAAGATGACAGGTAAAACTTCTAAAAGGCTTTCACGGTAAATAATGGTAAAAATGCCACATAACAAAGTTAAAAAACCACTTATTAAATCAAAACTAAATAAACGGTCTTCTTTTTCTGTTAAAAAGTAAGAAGCTAAACTACCTAGACCACTTAAGATAAGTAAACCACCAAATAATAAGATAAAAAGTGTTACAGAAACATCCGGTTTTACAATCAAAAAAATGGAAAATAGAATCATTAAAATAGATACTAATATAGCATATCTTTCATAATTTTTAATGTAATTACGAATCATACAATCTTATCCTTTCTGTCTTTATTATAACTTAAATTAATTTTTTTATAAAAGACATTTACATAAGTTTTGTTGGGTTTACGTAAAAAAAATAAGTGAAATTATCACCTATTTTATAATAATATTAACAATACGAAGAGGTACGTAGATTACTTTTACGATTTCTTTACCTTCTAAGTATTTTTGTATCATTTCTAAAGAATTTATTTTTTCTTTAATTGTCTCTAAAGTATCTTCTTCACAGACTTTCATTTCGCATCTTAATTTACCATTAATTTGCACGCCGACTACCTTTTCGGTTTCAACCGTTTTAGCCTCGTCATAACTTGGCCAAGTGCTATCACATAAAGGCGTATAGCCTAATTTTTCATTTAATTCTTCAGTAATATGTGGTGCGAAAGGATTTAAAAGTGTTAATAAGACTTGATAATCTTTTTGGGTAATAGACGCTTCTTTTTCATAAGTGTTTAATAAAATCATAAGGGTTGAAATGGCCGTATTGTAAGCCATAGACTCAATATCTTCACCCACTTTTTTTATACTTTTATGAATAAGAGTTTCTAAAGAAGGGCTATAAGTTTCTTCTTTAGTGACCTTATCTTGTAAACGAACAACACGGTCAATAAATCTCTTGCAACCCTTTAATGAATCTGTGTTCCATGGGGCATCTTGGGTATAATCCCCCATAAACATCTCATAAACTCTTAAGGTATCTGCCCCATATTCATTCACAATATCATCTGGGTTAATAACATTACCTTTACTTTTACTCATTTTTTGATTGTCAGGTCCTAAAACCATACCATGACTGACTCTTGTCCAAATCATTTCTTTATGAGGAACGAGGCCAATATTGTACAAAAATTGCACCCAGAAACGGGCATAAAGTAAGTGACGAGCAATGTGTTCATTACCACCGTCATACCAGTCAACACGGTTCCAATATTTCATGGCATCCATATCGGCGAAACTTTTGTCGTTTTGAGCATCCATAAATCTTAAGAAATACCAACTAGAGCCTGCCCACTGAGGCATAACATCCGTTTCTCTTTTCGCGTCTTTGCCACAGTTTGGACATTTGCAATTCACAAATTCTTTAATTTTAGCTAGTGGACTTTCCCCATTATCGGTTGGTTCATATTCTTTTACATCGGGTAAAACAATAGGTAAATTTTCTTCTTTTTCAGGTACCCATCCGCAAGTATCACAATAAATCATTGGAATAGGTTCACCCCAGAAACGTTGTCTTGAGAAAATCCAGTCTCGCATCCGGTAGTTATTAACTTCACGAGCCATACCTAAAGAAACAAGTTTTTCGGTAATGGCTTTTTTGGCCTCCCTAACCCCCATGCCATTAAATTCTTCAGAGTTAATAAGGGTAGCCTCCGAATTTAAATAGTCTTCTTTAGTGAAAGCTTTTTCACTCGTATCCCCTGTAATGACATCAATCATAGGTAAGTTATGGGCTTTTGCGTACTCATAGTCTCTTTGGTCATGACTTGGCACGGCCATAACAGCTCCTGTGCCGTAATCGCCTAAAACGAAATCACCTAAGAAAATAGGAACTTCTTTACCATTGACAGGATTAATGGCTTTAACGCCTTTTACTTCACAACCTGTTTTGTCTTTATTAAGTTCGGTTCTTTCCATAGCTGTTTTTTGTTTGGTTTGTTCCACATAAGCTAAAACTTCTTCTTTATTCTCCACGCGTGGCATTAATTCTTTAATAATCTTACCATCTGGGGCGATGACAAAGAAAGTAATACCATAAACGGTTTCAATACATGTTGTAAAAATAGAAAAAGTGCCACCATCTTTTATTTTAACGTCTAATTCTACACCAGTTGATTTACCAATCCAATTTTTTTGGCCAACTTTAACCCGTTCTGTGAAATTAGTGTCATCTAAGCCTTTTAACAAGTCTTCGGAGTAGCTAGCCATCTTAAGCATCCATTGCGATTTTTCTTTTTGAACAACGGGTGTGCCACATCTTTCACACACACCACCTGCAGCATCTTCATTTGATAATACACTTTTGCATTTAGGGCACCAGTTAACCGGCATTGTAGCTTTATAAGCCATACCATGTTTATAAAATTGTAAAAATTGCCATTGGGTCCATTTATAATACTCAGGGTCTGTTGTCGAAAATTCCCTGCTCCAATCAAAAGAAAAACCTAAAGATTTCATTTGTCTTTTAAAGTTATAAATATTTTCTTTAACCGCTTCTTTAGGATGAATGTGATTTTTTATCGCGTATTGTTCGGCTGGTGCTCCGAAAGCATCCCAGCCCATAGGAAATAATACATTAAAACCTTTCATTCTTTTATAACGCGCTAAAGCATCTTGAGCAGTGTAGCTTCTTACATGGCCAACATGAAGACCGGCTCCTGATGGATAAGGAAATTCTACTAAAACATAATAAGGTGTTTTTTTAGAATCATTATAAGCTTTAAAGGATTCATGATTATCCCAATAAGCTTGCCATTTTTTATCAATTGTTTGATAATTCATTTTATTTTCCTTCTTTCTTTTTATATTTGTTTTCTAAGTGTCTTCCGTAAATTTCATACAGAGAATAAATTAAAGCAAAGAGTAAAACGAAACCCACCAGCATTTGAAAGATGGTATTGATTGGTAATGCCGTAATAAAACTAGCCGTGAAAGCCATAATAAGAGCATCTAACAAACTAAATACTAAAAGCATTTTCCGTACAGGAAGCTTTTTTCTATCCAAGTTAAATTTCTTTAATAAATAATTTAACTCCCCAATTGAAGTATACTTACGTTTTTTAAAGTTATTTAAGTTCATAAAATACGTAATCACAAAAATAAGCAAAAACATCACGGCAAAAAAACCTATTTCCATAAATAATTCATATGTTTCCATAAAATCCTTCTTTCTTTTAGCCAAATAAAAAGGCGCTACCAAAAGGACGAGTTAAAACCCGTGGTACCACCTTAATTGCTACTCTTTGTTTGATAAAGGAAAACACTCCTATAAGCATCCAAAAGTAAGTTCGTAAGTTTTCTTTGTTTGGTTCCACCTACCCCAAACTCTCTTTTAAAGAAAAGATTTACTACTACTCTTTTTTCTCTTGCTTTCAAAAACTATTATAGATAATATTTTTTCTTTTTGCAATCCTTTTTACGCATCTTTTAAAAAGGAAAAATCACAAACTTCTTTTGGGGTCACTTTTAAGACAGGTAAAGGTTTTACCGTATCTAAGTAAGAAACCTCTAAATCCTTAATTTCTTTTTGAAACTCAACATCTCTAAACGCATACTTACCATACTTATCTTCTAACTCTTCATAGTTATTAACAACAAAATAACTAATAATGTGATTCGTCTTAGAATATAAGGTAAATTCTTCCATATAAGGTATTTTCGGTAATTTATTGATATTATCCAAAATAATAACACTTTCATCCTGATTATTTTGTAAAGAGTGAAGATATTGGTCGAGCAAAATTAAACCTAAATGGCTCTCTTGTTTTCTTTGAGAGAAGAACAAAGCTGTTTTTTCTTTTTTCTCATCTAAAGCTATTTCATCATTAGCTAAAATATCTAACAAAATAGGTCGACAAATATAACTACTCAAAGCTTGTTTAAGGGTGGAGATAACACCCGCTCTCGTTTCAATAGGGGCGAAAATCGTACTCGCTCCTAATAAATAAATTGGGTCAAAAGCATCACCATTTAATAAATAATGTCTTAAAGAAGAGATGCCTTCATCACCATCTTTATCTATCATTTTCAATAAATTAATGACACTGTAAAGATTAATTTCTTCCTTCTTTCCCTCTTTAAATAAAATAAGGATAAAAGTAGAAAGTAAATCACTGGCACTATTATACCAAAACTCATCTACAGCATTATTTCTGTTAAAAATAAATGTTTGACTAATATTTTGAACTAAAGAAATCGCTTCATCTATTTTACCTCTTTTATATAGAGTATAAGGATACATTAAAATATTAAAACCACAAGAGTTTGCTTCCTCATTTATATTAACAATTTTAACATCATATCCTTTTTCTTTTAAAATATCATAAAAATGATTATAATAATCCAGTTTATTATCCCAGATAAATAAGTTTTTTCCTTTCTCAATATAACTTTCCATTTCCTTAAACATAAACCCTACGGTTTTGCCACTACTGGGTTTACCTACAATCATATTTGTATTTTTCATATTTAATCCTTCTTTCTTATAAGTTTTTGCTTAATCTCATTTTTGTAAATCACACCATCTTGTGTTCGTGTTCTTAATTCATCTAACTTCTTTATTTTTTCATTTAACTTTTTTTGCTCTTGAAATATTTTTTCTCTTTGCCGCAAAAAAGCTTTCTCATTCCAATGATTCCAGTTATCCCGAATTTCGATTAAGGAAAAGCCCGCTTCTTTTAATTCCATTATTAAACGAATATCATCCAGTTGCGTCTCATCGTAATATCGGTATCCTGTATAAAGGTCGATATCACAAGGTTTAAACAATTCAATATCATCGTAGTATCTTAATGTTTTAACAGGAACACAACACCGTTTTGAAAATTCACCAATCTTTAATTTTTCCATCTTAATACCCCTTCATCTTGCCAAAGAAAACAAGTATACTTAACACTATTAATACTATCACATAAAGTGTTAAGGGTGTAGTATCTTCATCAACATTTTTTCCTAAGTCGTAAAGTTTTTGTTTTTCGTATCCTGTCTTAGCATAAGTTTCCCTAAATTTATCACAAGAACTATCGCAAGAACAAATGTAGCACTTTCGTACTCTACACTTATAGATACCCTCTTTCTTTTTATCACTTGTATTCATGTATTCACAATCCGAACAATATTTAGCCATAAAACCCTCCCACATCTAAATTAAATCATTACAGTTAACGAGAGGGTCAAGGACTATCCCAATATTTCTTCTAAATTATGTCTTTTCGTATCTTGGGACGTGATATATTTTTTTATTTTTTCGCACACCTCTTTTTCTTTTTCATCAAAAATATTTTCAAAACAATCAAGAACATCACGAGCATCTTTAAAATAACCTTCAAGGCGCAAAGTCTCACTAAATCTAATTATTTCTGTAGATAAATTTTTTAAAATATGTTCATCAAAAATTCTAAGAGCTTCATATCGATAGGCTTTTTCATCGTCCTTATTATCACATACCCAAGACGCTTTTAAATACATTTGATAGGCATTATAGTAATTTTTTTCCTCTTGATATTGCCAAGCGATAAGCAAAATTTTTCTTAAATCATTATTTTGAATCTTTAAAAGTTCTTGAGCCTTTTTATCTTTTTGCCATAACTCTAAATTATTCATAAAAAGAGGTGAAATCGTTTTGGTAATATCATAATTTGCATAATGACAATGTGGACACTCTTTGATACCAAGACTAATTAAAGAAGCATCTTTAGGTTTCCCATCAAAATCAGGATATCCTAACCGGGCATAAGAAAGAATATCATCATATGTACTTTTATGGTGACATACGGCACACTCATAAATATTTTGTATTATTTTCATTTTTCATTTCCTCCCCCAATAAAATATTTATGTTTTTAATATAACATTACAGTGGACAGGAGAGTCAATAAAAAAAGAACAAGGCTTACTTGTCACTTTTTAATAATTATCTTTCCAAAAATCTTCGTCTAAATCTGTCAAGTTTAATGTACCAACCAATTTGGTTTTAAGACGATGATATTTGAACACAATGTAATCTAATATAAGTAGATTAATTATCATGAAAAATTCAATCATATTGTACCGTTACTGAAAACTTATAAAAATCTATAAAATCTTATGTTTCATTCCTTTTTCAACGTATCTGCTTTGATAATAGGAAATCTATTACTACTCACATTTGATATGATACTCCAAAGGCTTAAATTCCCGACTAACGTATCGGTACATATCAATAGTGTTGTTTAGGTAACTAAGCTATTGATTTACCATAGTTGTATAAATTTATACTTGCATTCTTATCTCTGTCAATTACAGTATTACAGTTATCACATTTATAAATTCTATCACTAAGTTTTAAATTTTCTTTTACTATGCCGCAACACGAACATATTTTACTACTTGCATAGAATCTATCTGCTATGATGAAATTAATATTATTCCATAATGATTTATACTCAATTTGTCTATAAAATTCATAAAAACACTGTTCTGCAATTGATTCTGATAAATGCTTATTTTTCATCATACCTCTTACATTTAAATCTTCTAAAACAATAAACTTTGGTTTTCGGTTTATTATTTCAGTAGTTACTTGATGTAAGTAATTATGGCGAATATTTGTTAATCGGTGATTAAGTTTTAATAATTTCTTTTCAATTTTTATAATGTTACTTGTTTTACAGTAACTTTCTCCTTTCTTATTTATTAGATATTTTTTCGATATCCTACGTTGTAACCTACGTTTTTTCTTTTTTAATTTTCTTATCTTTTGAGTTTTATTTATATTTTTATAAGGTTTATTAATATTGCTACATATTGCTAAATCCTTAATACCTAAATCTATTCCTATACCATCATTAACTGGTATTTCTGTATTGTCATCATATTCAATACCAACACTAATCCACCAGTTGATACCATCAAATGTTATTCTAGGATTAATATATTTACTATCTGTAGGTATTTTATTCCTTTCTGCAAGCCTTATCCGGTTAAGTTTTTGTCTATTTTTCTTTCTACTCAATGTTATTTTTTCAAGTTTAACAGCTCTATCTGTAAATTGAATTTTATCAGTATCCATATAAAAACTTGGTTTGGATTTTCTTTTACTTTTAAATTTAGGAAAAGATGATTGACCTTTGAAAAATATTCTATAAGCTAAACAAGCGTCTTTTATTGCCTGTTTAGTTATATTATTAGAATAATTATTAAGCCATTTATATTCTTCTGTTGATTTTAATTTTGTAAATTCTTTTCTTAAATCATAATCAGATAAAAAAGTACCACCATTTTTATAGTTTTCCTGTTCTCTGCCTAATGCCCAGTTATATGCGAAACGAGCTACACTTGTCGATTGAAATAATTTAGACTTTTGCTTATTATTTGGAATTAGCATTATCTTTAATGTTTTTATCATCCTCAATCAACTCCTTAATCATCTTTTTAGCTTTATTAGCTCTCTTACCTTGAAGTCTACAACTAAAAACAGTTACTATCTGAACTAAATCTTCAACTAATTCCTGTTGCTCCGTTTTTTCAGTATTATCTATTATTTCAATAGTAGTACCAAACTTATTGCAAAGATTCTCTATTAATTCATATCCAAATCTTATTAGTCTATCTTTGTGAAGTACCACTATTTTTTCAATTTCTGAATTAGTTACCATATCTATTAATTGATTTAATCCTTTTTTATTGTAATTAATTCCACTTCCTATGTCAGTAATAATTTCAAATTGATAACCTTTAGCATACATATAAGTTTTTACATTTTCTATTTGTCTTTCAAGGTCATCTTTCTGTTTGTGTGAACTAACTCTACAGTATCCTATTATTTTTTTATTTATCTGTTTTTCTGACTTTAAACCTAAAAAATAATTAAGTTGTTCTTGAGAATAATATCTTGTTCCACCTTGTGTTACATGAGATGGCTTTAATATATTTTTCTTATCCCAATTTCTAAGAGTTTGAATAGTCTTTCCTATTCTGTTTGCAAATTCAAAATTTCTTCTTCACTCAATTTTGAAAACTGTACAATTTCATTTATAGTTACACCAGCATCAAGCATTTCTTTGGCAATTGCAACACGTTCTTCTTGTTTTCCTTCATTTTTACCTCTGTTATAGCCTTTATCATAACAAGCATTTAAAAACATTTTGTCTCGATCATAATAAAGCATTTCATCAAAGTCTTTTAATAAATCTTCATTTTCTTTTATTAACTTCTTCATCAATTTATCACC